>JAADGR010000448.1:6242-37131 GCA_013152225.1 Calditrichota bacterium | reverse complement strand
GGCACTGCCGTTACATTGGTCAATATGCCGGCAGATACAAGCACCGGCAGAGCAAAAACCAGAAGAATAAGAGATATTTTTATTATCACTCGATGCAAATCATAAACCTGTTATTTATCTCTTGGCAATCTTTTGGGATAATGTTCTTTTTGATAAAATGCGCTTCCCGTTACGAAGAAGAACTGTGAATTGGTATTGTCTGTCAATCACTCGAGGGCTAATAATGCTGGCAATTTTGAGATCACACAACGCTCCGCGGGAAACGGTGATTCCGGCGTTCGTTCTCTTTGCCCGAACCGTATCGCCGTGAACGCTGACGGTGAACCCGCTTTTAATTTTATCCGATGCTGCGAGCAGAACTTTGGTCAGATTGAACTGCTTGGGAAAAACGACATCAATTTCCATGCCCGGCGAAATATCTGCACCTGCCCGAAAGAAAAATTGATAAGCAGCCGATTTTAACGGAGTAACTCGTGTTGCCACGACTTTTTCCTGCCCCTGCGCCCAAAGCGTCGGACCAAAGAATCCAAAGATGATGAAAAAAAGAAATGTTCGCTGCATTTCTGCACGTATTGATTTTAAATGAATGTTCATAAAGTGTTTCAGTTCCATTTTTTGTCTTTTGGCGAAACAGAATATGTTAAGAATGGCCTGTTTTCAAGCACTTCCACAGTTCAGAGCAAACATCATACCAGCACTGAAAATTCCGGTTTCTCGTTCCCACGCGCCTCAGATTGTGTAAAAACGAGGAGTGCAACGTAAAAACGAGGAGTGCAACGCCTTTATGCGTTGCAATGCAGCCCATAAAGGGGCTGCACTCCTGGAATTTGATCGTTTTCACACAGGCTGTCCTGCGTGGGAATGCTTGTTTTGACGCTCTGCGTCGAGTATCAAGAGATAATAACAATAGTTACATTAAACATCTGTGCTAAAAAACAACTTATTTCAATATCGCGCGCAAAAGAATCAAAAACCCACGCCCGTCGTTTTCCAAAAGCTTCAAGTTTTTCTGTGCTTTTTTAAACGATGGATTGAGTTCAACCGCCTCGCGGAACTCGTCCATTGAATTCACAAAAAGATGCCAGCCTTTTATCAAATAGGCAATGCCCAAACTTTGATGCAAATCGGGATAACCGGAGTGCTGGGCAATGGAGCGCTCGAGGGTACGAATGTAATGATCCAGCGCTTTGGTGTCTTTATCCAGTCCGGCAAAAAGAAATTTGAGATAAAACTCGCTGTCCGCAACTATTTTCGAACTCTGAGTCACCGTTTTTTGCAAAGCATCTTCGAAATTTGTAATTGCTGCTTCTATATTTTCCCGCTTTGTAAGCTTTTCAAATCCCGACTCGATTAATTGTTTGTCATAATCCGCAGATAGATTTACTGCCTGACGCAGATAATGTTCCGCTTCTTTCAGCCGCTCGATGGGCGGCAATAAATCCTTATCTCTCGGGCTTGTAATGGTACTTTCGGCCAGATATAAACCGAGTGTATAATAGGCGATATGATATTCTTTGTTCAGTTTAATGGCTTTATTCAATTGAACAATAGCCAAACTATATTTTTCCAGTTTCCAATAAACTTTGGCAAGGTTAAGGTACAAATCCGGATAATTCGGATTCATATCTATAGCCAATAAAAAGCTTTCCATCGCGGCAGTATAGTCTCCGCTGGCAAAGTATGCCTTGCCAAGCTCATTATAGCAACAACTTGCATTTGCTTCCAGTTTTTGTACAAGAAGAAACTGTTCAATGGCCTCTTCATAAAAACCTTTTTGCAGGAATAACTTTCCCAACTTTGTAATTGAGGAGATGCTTTTGGATGCGCGGACTTGACGTGCGACAAAGAATAAAAGTTCGAGGTCGGAAATTACCAATCCGTGGAATTGCTTGACTTCTTTTTGAAAGCGGTTTTCACTAATATCGGTGTCAAAGACGGTTTCCCTCCTGTCAACTATTCTCCCGCCTTCGAATATTTCTGCAATTGCTACGCGCGTTTCTGTGTTAAAGCTGGTTTGAATATGCAGCTTTTTCTTGCCGACGCGTAAATCACTATTTAACCCTAGATCACCCAAAGTCACCCACCATCCCTGCTACAAAGGTTAACTATTTCTCTTTTTTGGACTCGTTTTTCGAATCTTTTTTTGTCTCATTTTTTTGCGATGGGGGACTGGAACGAGGATGTTTATAATCGGTTTCATAAAAACCAGACCCTTTAAAAATAAGTCCCGCACCTCCTGTTAACAAACGCGTTACATTATCTGATTTACATACCGGGCATTCGCGTATCGGCTCTGCCACGATACTCTGAAACTTTTCAAATCTGTGCCCACAGGAACGACATAAATAATCATACGTCGGCATTGAATAACTCCTTCATCACTTCAGCGAGGCTAATCCTCTTTCAATTCGGTTAAGCGCTTTCTCCAGAATTTCCATCGAAGTTGCAAAAGATAACCTGGCGTGGGTATCCATTCCAAATGCAATTCCCGGCACAATGGCGACATCGAATTTTTCCAGCAAATAACCACACAGGTCAATGGAGGAGTTGATTTCAATACCATCCTGAGAAGTGCCCATATAGGCACCAAAATCGGGGAAAGCATAAAACGCACCTTGCGGAAGCATGCAGGAAACGCCGGGCATATTTGTTAACCGCGTATGCACATAATTTCTTCGTTCCGTAAAGGCTTTCATCATTTCATTTATAAATTCTTTGGGTCCGTTCATTCCGCCCAGCGCAGCATATTGGGAAATAGACGTCGGGTTGGACGTCGTATGACCCTGGAATTTTTTCACTCCCGTTGCAATTTCCTGCGGTGCGGCCAGGTAACCGATCCGCCAACCGGTCATGGCAAAGCTTTTGGAAACGCCGTTGACCAGCAAAAGCTGTTCTCTGATTCCGGGATATTTTGTCATACTTGCAAACTGAACACCATCATAAACAATCTTGTCGTATATCTCGTCGGATATAACATAAATGCCGCGCTTTTCAATCACTCTCGCCAGTTCTTCAAGTTCTTCGGCTGAATAAACCGCACCGGATGGATTACTCGGGGAATTCAATATCAGCACTTTGGTTTTGTCCGTGATTGCCCGATCCAATTGCTCCGGCGTAATTTTGAGACCCGTGTTTTGATCCGTTTCCAACGGTTTAAGCACTGCTCCGGCCAGCTTTACTTGTTCGGGATAGCTGACCCAATAGGGAACCGGCAGCAACACTTCGTCGCCGGGATTGCAAACAGCGAGCAACGCCTGAAAAACAGCATACTTTGCGCCCGGGGTTACAATAATTTCCGATGGTTTATAAACGGCGCCATAGTCATCCGCCAACCATTTTGAGATAGCTTCTTTTAAATCCATAATTCCATCAGCAGGCGTATATTTTGTTTTTCCCTGCCTGATCGCTGTTATGGCTGCGTCTTTTATATGCTGCGGCGTATCAAAATCCGGTTCGCCGGCACCAAGAGCAACAACGTCGCGGCCCTCACGTTTCATCTTTGCCATCAAACTGTTCAAAGCAACTGTTTGTGATTCGCTGATTTGCGAAAATTTCTGTGATAATCCTGGCATACATTAACTCCGATTTCTATCTGGCTTTGAGACTGCATATACATGCAACATTGACAATATCTTCTGCTTTGCATCCGCGGGAAAGATCATTCGCCGGTTTGGCAAGTCCCTGAATGAGGGGACCAATGGCTTCCGCACCCGCAAGTCGCTCCACAAGTTTATAAGCGATATTTCCCGCCTGCAAATCCGGGAAAATTAAAACATTTGCTTTACCGGCAACCCGGCTGCCGGGCGCCTTGCGCAGGCCAATGGATTCAACTAATGCAGCATCTGCCTGCAATTCACCATCCAGGGGCAAATCCGGTCGTTTTTGCTGCGCAATTTCGACGGCTTTTTGTACTTTGTCCACCAGCGGGTGTTTGGCGCTTCCTTTTGTTGAGAAAGAAAGAAGCGCGACGAGCGGGTCTTCTCCGGTCAAGCTTTTATGGGTTTCAGCCGACGCGATGGCAATGTCTGCCAACTGCTCCGCTGTCGGATCAGGGACAACGCCGCAATCGGCAAAAGTAAGGGGGCGGCCGTCTTGCAAAACCATCAAAAATGTGCTTGAAACAATGGAAACTCCTTCCGCAAGGCCAATGATCTGAATCGCGGCTCGCAACACATCTCCGGTGGAATGCGCAGCCCCGGCGACACTTGCATCGACTCGCCCTTTTCGAACCATCATGGCCCCAAAGGGAAGAGGCTGTTTCATTGTTTGAACAGCCGTCTGCAAATCCATACCTTTGTGCTTTCGCAGTTCGTGGAATGTCCCGGCATAATCGTCTTTTTCACTGTCCGTTTCCGGGTCGATAATTTCGATATTTGCAAGATCGACATTTATTCTGGTTGCAAGTTCGATAATATTTTCCGGGTTCCCCAGCAGAAAAGGGACGACCAATTTTTCTTTCCGGCAAATTTCAGCAGCTTTTAAAACCCGTTCGTCTTCTCCTTCAGGGAAAACGATTTTTTTCAGATCACTTTTTGCCTTTTCCTGAATATCTTTGAGAATGCTCATGAATGCCTCAGCTTGACGAGTAATTTTTCCTGTACAAAAGGTGGAACAAAAGAATCGACATTCCCGCCGAACCGCGCCACTTCTTTGACAATACTGGAATTAAGATACGAATATTTTTCGTGCGGCATCAGAAATACCGTAATGACCGATTCATTCAACTTTCGATTCATAAGGGCCATTTGCAGTTCATATTCAAAATCAGAGACTGCACGCAAGCCACGAATGACGGCGTTTGCATGTTTCCTGGACGCGTAATCAACGAGCAGCCCATCGAAACTTTCCACTTTTATATGAGGTATTTCCCTAATAGAATTTTCAATCAAGACCATTCTTTCTTCAACCGAAAACAACGGCTCCTTGAGAATGTTTTTGGCGACAGCAACAATAACCTCGTCAAAAATGATACTGGCGCGTTTGATAATATCAATGTGGCCATAGGTTATGGGATCAAAAGATCCCGGATAAATAGCTATTTTACAATTATCACTCATTGGCAAGGAAGAAAGTAACCTTTGTATCTCCTAAAATTTTTTCTTTCTCGACAGTAAAGCCGGGCGCATCAGGCGTTTGCCGGCGGGAACTCGATTCATAGATTAACATTCCGCCCGGAGCAATAATTTTATTGTCAGAAACAACGGCTGCCACATTGCCAAAATCACTATAACGATACGGCGGATCACAAAAAATCAAATTAAAAGACAACTGTTCGTTTGCAGCTTTTTTTAAAAATAAAGTTTCACGCATACGATAGACATTTGCCGACACCTTGATTTTGCTGATATTTTTTTGCAGCACTTCAATGGCTTTAAACGATTTGTCAACAAAAGAAACTTCATCTGCGCCACGACTCAATGCTTCGAGGCCAAAACTGCCGGTTCCGGCAAAAAGGTCAAGAACACTGGCAGAGATTATAGAATCGGCAAGACAGGAAAAGATGAATTCTCTCACCCTGTCCGACGTTGGCCGCATCCAATTTCCGTGCGGCGTGAAAAGCCGCGTTCCTTTATAACGCCCTGCGATAATACGCATTTATTTCATCTGAACATATTAAAGCCCCTCGACATACTGATCAAAAATGATGACTGAGGGGCAAAACCAATGGTATAATTATGTCATTTTTTAAGAAACTTGTTGGACATGCAACGAGTTTTAAAAAACACTTTTTATGAAAGTTAACCTGTCCTGATAATACCTATACTTGATTGATCAGAAAGAATCTGAGAACAAGATTTGCCCGTCCACCAGCCGCCGGCATGATTATCATTTTAGAAACTTGCATGTTCCAGTCTTTTTGAATCAGATTATTATAAAAGCTTTGAAATTGCAAAAAATTTCCGGACAGTTTAATATAAACCGGCAATTTCTTTGTTCCGCGCAAAACAAGAGTGCGGCCGATCGACAAATCCAGAACTTTGACACCTGCCTTACTTGCCATTTCCCGTAAGCTCTTCTGAATTACCGGCCTGCCCGGAGCTGCGGTCGAACCTTTTGCTCCAACAACAGGAAAGGTACCGGAAATCAGAGCTTTTCCCGCTGAAATGGCTCTGCTTGAATTGAGCGAGACCGAAGCAGGGAGTTGTGCTTTCAAATCCGTCTGGTATTTCTCCAGCTTTTGCTTTGAACCCTCGATCTCCACTGAAAAAACACCGTCGTCAAGAAACATGCTGTTTAATCGAGTGCCCGGCGGCATGGCGTGTGTTATATCATACATTACATCACCGAGCCTGGCAAGTGGATTTTCCGTTGCAGTACTTGTAGAAACAGGCCGTTCCTGCTTTTCCTGGCCATGCTTTGTGGATGGCAAATCAACTTTATGGGTAACGGCAGAACTGTCGGTTACAACATTTTCAGCAATCGAGCCGGGAGAAGGGGTCTCTTTGCCTTTGCGAAAAAAGCCAAAATATGCGATGACTATTACCGCAAGAAAAACAATACCGATAATAGCCGCAGGTATGCCGGAACGTTTTTTTCTCCTCTCATAGGATGGAATTTCATCATCCGTAGCAGGAGATATTAACGGAGCATTAGATTGAGTCTCTGCAAGATTCTCTTCTTCGCTCGGCATGGCAGGAAAAGGTTCCTCGTGAAACTCCTTTTTAGGAGTGTTTTTGTCCTCTTCCCGTAAATCTTTTAACAAGTTCATAAAATCCCCACTCACCTCATGATAATGAACAGTTTATTAAAACTCACCTTAAATGAGTGTCATCCCAACTGCAGCTAAAAACTTTTCCGCACTCTCTTTTATCAAGATAGGAGGATCTTCCAGCGGATTCCAGCCGACATTTTTAAACGGATCAGCAAATTGAATTTCAGTGTTCTGTTGCAACGCCTGTAGATGGGGAATAAGAGCTGAATCCGCTTTGTCGCCTGCGAGATATATCTTTTCCAGGTTGCTGAACAGGCTTGAATCCTGAACAGTATTAAGCAACCTTGTTATTTCCTCATTCACAAGGTCTGCAACATCTTCTCCGGGGGCTTCAAACAAATTACCTCCACTGCCTTCCGCCCGAAAAGCCGGAATTTCCCCGGATGTGATGTATTCGCCATTGTTAATTATGGTAAAATCAAGCCCTCTTTCGTTAAAATCTACAAGGGCGCACAAGCCACAATGGCTGTCCAGAGAATTTCCGCACAAGCCACGAATCGCAGAAAAAAGATCGACATCGATGGAAGATAACTCGACAAAAGTTTTTGCAAAGACTTCTTGCAGATAAGAGATAATTGCTTTTCTCACTGCGACGACAACAATGTTCTTGTAACCAGACTTGGTCATGGCGGCGGTCTCAAACCCAACATTGTACTCACCTCGTGCAGCAACCAGCAATTGTTCCAATTCCCACTCAACATGTTGATGCAATTCGGCTTCGCTCAAGCTGCTATCAACTGTTAATCTTTTAATCAGAACCATTCTCCGCTCTATTGCAAAGTTTACAGACTTTGCGTGCAGGCCAGATTCTTGAATGAGATTATTAATCTCTTCGGCAAACTTTGGAATAAGGTCTCGGTTACCGACGGCATAAAAATCAAATGGTGCCTCCAAATCAGCTTCACCTACGTTTTGCAACTGAGTTTCCCCATCCCGTTTTCTTGCCTCGACCATTCGAAGTTTTTTGCCAAAAACATTTAGGCCTAGCAGGATATCATCATTATCCATAGCCATATAACCTTCCCCGTTTAAACTGGAAACCGATTAGTAATTTTGTTATTATCTCGTCCAGGATTTCTCACCATTCTCGATGGCGCCGTGATTGGAAATCCTTAATCCACCAATCTTGCCTAACTTAAAATCTTTGGTCACAGCCAAACTGTCCAGCGAATCAAGCGGACATCTAATATTGACAATCTTGATAGCGGATGTATCGACAACTTGAATAAAATAAGGCCTATGAACGGTAGGACTACTGCCTATATTATCGAGAGTGGCCAGTGCGATAGAATCAATCTTTTCATTATAGTGCGGAAAAGTGCGCAAAGAGTCCAGGATCAATGCCGATGTGGTGTCGATGCCATTAAGCCGTCCGTATTCCGCTAACGTATCAATAATGGCAGCAGCAGTCGTATCCTTGTTTTTGATGAAATTCATGATTTTAGCAGATAGCAGAGAATCTATGTTTTCAAAATTTCGCAGCAACACTCCGGTCGTGTCATTCTTTATTAAATCAATAACCTTGCTGAGCGTGTCGGTAAAAGTATTTTTTTCGGAGAGGTATACATATTCCGTATAGAGAATATGTTCCATGTTTTCACGACACAACTGCGTGCTTCGCGCTTCCTTATTCCAAAGAGACTTTGGAAAAAGGATTGTCGCTACCAATGCAACCGCCAAAATGACAATGAGAAGTTTATAAATGATTGAACCTCGGGACCTAGCTTCCTTAGCCATTTTTCCTCCTAATTCGAATGTAAATTTTCGCTATCACTCTTTGAGTTGACGGTGACAGCCTTTTTTAATTTATCAAATGTCTTTGGGCCAATGCCCTTAATATTAATTAAATCCCCTGTCGATTGGAATGGTCCGAAGGATTTACGATAGTCAATTATTCTCTGTGCCATCGAAGGACCGATTCCCGGTAACGATTGAAGCGTTTCAATATCTGCTGTATTTATATTTACTTTACCAACGATGCTTTTTTTATCAGGTTGAAAATCGGGCTGTTTTATCTTTTGGACCTTTGAATGATTTGAATAGCTCTCTTCATTTCCAAAAGCTCTGGAAATGCGCTCAAACCGGGTAAATATACTATCATGCTCAGCAGACCAATTTTCTTCACTTTTTTGATAGCCACTCTTTTTGAAAAGATTAATGCTTAGACCGACAATAAACGAGGCCAACAAAAACAAGACAAACTTTTGTTCCTGTCGAGTAAAACCAAGCATATTCAGAGAATGGCTTCCTTCATTCGTTCAAAAAAACTTTTATCATCTTTTTTAGGATACATGTTGCTCTGCTTTGCCAATTGTTTTAGCAATTCTTTTTCACCGGCACTCAACTTCGTCGGCGTCCAAACGAGAACACGAATGAGTTGGTCGCCGCTGCCGTGCGCGTTTAAATGGGGAATGCCTTTTCCGCGCATTCGCAGGATTTTTCCGCTTTGCGTTCCGGGAGCAATATGTATCGTTGCCTTGCCGGTCAATGTCGGTACTTCGACTTCGTCGCCCAAGGCGAGTTGTGGAAAGCCAATATTCAAATTATATATAATATCATCACCGTGGCGCTCAAAATATTCGTGCTGCTTTTCTTCTATGAGAACAATGACATCACCTGTGGGACCACCACGCGGCCCAACATTTCCGGCGTGCCGTATTGTTAAATATTGTCCTTCGGCAACGCCCGCCGGAATTTCAACAGGAATCATCGATTCGCCATGAGCCCGTCCGCTGCCATTGCAAGTGGTGCAGGGACGATCGATTATTTTGCCTTCACCGCCACAACGCTGACACGTTTGACTGACCGTAAAAAAGCCCTGGCGATATGCCACTTCGCCGCTGCCGTGACACATGGGGCAGGTCGTCGTGGACGTTCCGGGATTTGCCCCGCTCCCCTTGCAGGAGTCACACTTTACATACTTTTTAATTTTTATCTTTTTAGTGACACCTTGGGCGATTTCTTCCAGAGTTAATTTCAGCCGGATTTGTAAATCGGAACCGCGGCGAACCGTTGAACGCGAACGACTGCCTCCCCCCATTCCAAAAATATCACCAAAGCCGCCGCCAAAAACATCCCGGAAGATATCAAAAGGATCAGAGTATCCACTACCGCCAGACCCACTAAAACCACCGCCTCCGCGCATTCCGGCGCGGCCAAACTGGTCGTATTGGCGACGTTTTTGCGGGTTTGAAAGAACAGCATAAGCTTCCCCGAGTTCCTTAAACTTTTCTTCAGCGACCTTATCGTTCGGGTTCTTATCGGGATGGTATTGCATTGCCAGCTTTCGATACGATTTTTTAATCGTATGGGTATCTGCATCCCGGCTTACACCTAATATTTCGTAGTAATCTTTATCTAACATTAATATTTAAAGGGCATGACCGCCCAAACCCTTCCTTTATTTACTGACAATAACCTTTGCGTGTCGAATCACGCGGTCTTTAAATTCATACCCTTTTAAATGCTCTTCAACAACAATTTCGGGGTCTTTATCTTTTGCTTCAATTTGCAACAGCGCTTCGTGCTTTTCCGGATCAAAAGGCTCTCCCACAGAATTCATGGGCTTTAATCCCTCATTCTGAAGGGTGCGCAGAAAACTTTTCTGCACGAGCTTGATGCCTTCTAACAGAGAATTTGCATCATGGTTTTTGCTGCCCGCATCGATTGAGCGTTCGAGATCGTCTAACACGGGAAGCAATTGCGACACCAATTCGGCCTTCGCACTCTCACGCAAAACAATCATTTCGCGATCGACGCGTTTCCGATAATTATCAAACTCGGCCGCAATACGTAAAAACTTTTCTTTTAAATCTTTATTTTCTGCTGTTGCTTGTTCTAGTTCTTTTTTATAATTTCTTCGCTTTTGGGGTTTTTTATAGAGTACCTTTTCTCTTTCCTGCTTTTCCTGCAACTTGTTCACCATTTTTTAAGAACAAAACAATCTTTTTTACTAACGATCAAATGAAACTTTACCCGTTGTCAGATAGGTCAATGTTTCGGCCATAAAATCGACAAGCGCAATGACTTTGGAGTATTGCATTCTCGTCGGACCAATGACACCCAAAGTTCCAAAAGCATCTTTATATTGATATGTCGTGGTTATGAGGCTGCAATTTTGCATTAATGCTTCTTTGTTTTCATCTCCAATGACAATGGAGACGCCTTCTTCTTCCTGCTCGCTCATAATTTTGACAAGCACATCCTTGCGATCCAAAAGTTCAAGTATTTTGCCGATCTTTTCTTTGGATTCAAAATCGGGCTGGGAAATAACTTTTTTTACACCCGAAAAATGAAAATCACCTTCGGGATCAACGTTAACCAGCTTGTCCGCATTTCTTTCAATTGCACCCAACAATTTTTTGCTTTCCCCGTCAACATCCCTAAACCGTTCGTTCAATGACTTTTGCAATTCACCAACAGAAAGACCATGCAGGCGTTCATTCAAAAGTTGTGTTGTTGTTTCCAGTAAACTTTGCGGAACTTTGGAATCAATCTCGACAATTATGGTTTTTACCAAACCTGACTTGATATCCAAAATGACCAACAACTTGTCATCAGAAATTGAAACTAAATTAATTTTGTTCAATTTTCCACGGTTGAATCGTGGAGATAAAATGACGCCCAGTTGATTTGAAATTTCACTAAGCACTGTTGTCGACTTTTCCACGATCTGATCGATGTCTTTGGAGAACTCGGTGAGTTTACGAACGATAACCTGCTTTTCCCTGCCGGACAGCCTGGCACTTTTAATGATGCTGTTTACATATTGGCGGTATCCCATATTTGTCGGAACACGACCGGCAGAAGTATGCGGCTGGGCAATCAAGCCTTTATCTTCCAGATCCATCATCACGTTGCGCACTGTGGCCGGGCTGATATTCAGACTGTAATGTTTTGTCAGATATCGGGAACCAACCGGTTCGGCCGTTTGCACAAAGCCGTGCACAATGGACATGAAAACAGTTTTTTCTCGTTCTGTTAGTTCCTGAAAACTCATCTCTTTTACAAAATTAATAGTATGTTGCGGTCAAAAAATTGATATCTAAAATAATGATTTTTATCAGAGTTGTCAAGTGAAATTTCCTTGTGCGTTTATGTCTGCTGAAAGACTAATTTTTACAAATATCGTTTGATGGCAATCATACTTCCTGTTAATCCCAGAACAAATCCGGCGCCGATAATGAGAAAATAATAATAATCCGGTACGTAAAGGATACCAGGCCAATGACTCATTACAAGTTTCGAACTGATAACAATAAACAAAAAAGCTACTACTCCGCCGGTTGTTCCCTGAAAAATCCCTTCCAACAAAAAGGGGCTTCGAATAAACCCCCGGGTTGCCCCAACCAGCTTCATGGTTTCGATGATATTTTTTCGTGCTAAAATGATGAGTCGAATTGTATTTGAGACAATAAAAAGCGAACCGAGAATGACAAACGACAGCAGCAGAATATTTATGTTAGACGCAATGTTTGAAAATTTGTTTAATAAATTCAATGCCTCGCCATGATAGTTAACCTCATCAATTCCCGGCTCCTGCCCAATTTTCGATGCAATCTTTTTGACATCGGCAATGGTCTGATCTTCTTTGTTTAAAGTAACCAGAAACGAAGAAGGCAAAGGATTTTCTTCGAGCACATCAAAAACATCTTGACCGAATTCTTTCTGAAATTCTTTGGCTGCGGCTTCTTTGGAAATAAACTGAACGTTTGCGACGCCATCAATATTTACCAGCCTGGCCCCCAGGTTGGCGATTTCGCTATCATTTAAGGTTCCCGAGATAAACGCCTGGATATCTACTTTTGCATTCAGAACATCAACCAGATGATCAATGTTCAGAGAAATGATCCCAAACAATCCAATGATGAGCAAAAGGAATATCATAGTAGATATTGAAATAAAAGTAGAGGTTTTTGCTCTGCGCATTCCGGCAAAGGCTTCTTTAACACTGTATATTGCGTTCATGATTTTTTATAAAAGTTTCCCGTTTTCAATTCGAATCACTCGCCCATGGTATTTTTTTACAAGATCATAGTTATGCGTCGCCATCAGCACGGAGGTCCCTCTGGCATTTATTCGTTCCAAAACAGCCATAATGCCGGCTGATGTAAGTGGATCTAAATTTCCCGTGGGTTCGTCTGCCAGAAGAATGTACGGTTCATTTACAATGGCCCGGGCAATGGCAATGCGCTGTTGTTCGCCGCCGGAAAGTTCCCGGGGAAGCTTGCGCGCTTTGTGGCTGAGACCCACATCTGCCAGAGCACGCAAAACGCGCCTTTTAATTTCTTTGTTCTTTCTACCAATCACTTCAAGGGCAAACGCGACGTTTCGAAAAACATCCCGGTCATTGAACAATTTGAAATCCTGAAAAACAACGCCCAGCTTTCGCCGCATAAAGGGAACATCCTTTTTTCTAATAAAGAGTGAATTATATTCCTCAACCTGAACGTGTCCTTCATCGGGAAGAACATCCATATAAATTGTTTTCAGAACAGTTGACTTGCCGGCCCCGCTTGGGCCGACGAGAAAGAGAAAATCTCCCGAAGCAATTGTAAAGGAAATTTTTTCAACACCATCGCCAGTCGGATATTTTACACGAACGTTTTGTAATTCAACCATAGTTTTTCACTTTTTAAGAACAAAATGTACCCGCTCGGATTCTTCGCTTCCCGGTTGCAAAGAAAATCCGCTATAGCATCCCACCAATTCAAAGTCGGTTTGCCTGATCATTTCCAGAATTTCTTGTACTTTTCTGATTCTCTGTTTGTGGGTTTCACAAAAAATGATCTCAGGGGATTTTTTGTAACGAATTTCAAAATAGTTTATCTGCAACTGCCGGTTTTTGTCAAAATGACTTTTCCTCAGATAAGCGGCTTTCTCTGATTTCTCTTTTTCAATATACTTTTTGAAAACATTAATCGAATTGTGCAGTGTGCTGATATCGAATATAAAAAGACCTTTGGATTTTAAAACCGAATAAGCATTCTTTAAACTTTGCAGCCATGAAAAATTATCCGGCAAATAATTCATGCTGTCGTACAAAGAAACGACCAGGTCCGGAGAACTTTGCGTTGCGACATGGCGCATATCGGCACACCAGATGGGAGCATCCAGTTTCTGCCGCGCTATCCTGATCATCTCAACGCTGCTATCGCAGCCTGAAACCTCATAGCCCAATTGTTTTAATTGCAAACACAAGGAACCCGTGCCGCAGGAAAAGTCAACGATACTTCTCAGGTGATCGCTGTGCTTTTGCGCAATCAAAGCAACATAATTCGCCCAGCGCTGGTAATCAACATGATTCATCACAAAATCATAAATTTCAGCCAGGGCTGAATAGGGCGCGACTGTTATTTTTTTAGCTTTTTTTAAAAGCAAAGTTTTTCACGAAAAATAAAATTTGGTTAAATATAAGGAGTAATTTTGAAAAAGCAAGCAGGTTTAATCGGAAACGATTTTTACAAAAACCCTTCTCGTCCGCGGCCCATCAAATTCGCAAAAGTAAACAGACTGCCAAGTTCCATAGATAATGCGTCCGCCTTCAATAATCAAACTGACTGACGGCCCGAAAAGCGAACTTTTTATGTGCGCTGCGGAATTACCTTCCACATGATGATATCCGTCCTGATGGGGAATGACCTTGTTCATTTCCATAATCATATCGCGGACAACATCGGGATCAGCATTTTCATTAATCGTCACCCCCGCCGTTGTGTGGGGAACGAAAACAACGCAGATGCCATCCGTGACGCCGCTCTTTTTGATCGCATCGTGAATCTGGTTGTCGATATTTACAAACTGTATTTGTGCAGATGTTCGCACATTAAATTGAATGGACTGCAAAGCGACTCTCCTTTTAAATCAGGTTTTTAATTTCTTTTTCCTTGCTGCCGGGAAAAGGATATTGTTCAAAATCAATCGATACCCCGGAGAGTTTTTGTGCAACGAAAGCTGTGTCGGCGGATCGTTTACAAAATGTTGATAGTCCTCTGGATCGTGCCCCCCGTAAAATGTGAACGTTCCTTTTCCGAGATTTCCGTGCAAATACTTGACTTGGTTTGTTCCCTTTGCCTCGCCAAGAATGACAACCGTTTTTTTGACAAGCTCTTTAGCAAAACCTGTCGTTTGCCCCATAAATCCTTTGATTGCCGAGACATGATCCTGAGTGAGCATTGTGGGAACCGGATCATACTTGGCAGAGAAATCAAACAGCGTAAAATAATCCGCCTCGGCGCCGCGGAGAACAGGGGCATTGCTCGGTGGGACATCAATGTTGGCATACTCGTAGATCATCGGATTGGTGATGAGCTTGAAGTTTGTAAAAGCAAAACATTGAGAATAATCGAGCTTTTGTGCATAATTCGGATCAACCGGATCGCCATCAAAAACAGTGTCAACGATGTCGGTGTTTTTAGCTGCCAGCGCAATATCGATCGTATCCGTTGCAGAACACATGGCAAATAAAAATCCTCCGCGCCGCACATACAGTTGGATTGCCCGTGCAACAGCCTTTTTCATTTCAGACACCTTGGAAAAGCCTAGACTTTTTGCCATCTTTTCATTCTTGGCAACTTCATCCCTGTACCAATCGGTGTTGCGATAATTTGCGTAAAACTTGCCGTACTGGCCGGTAAAATCTTCATGGTGCAAATGAAGCCAGTCATATTTTTCCAACTCACCATGAAGGACTTCTCCGTCCCACAAGGTTGTGTAGGGTATCTCGGCATATTCCAATGCAAGCAAAACGGCATCATCCCACGCCTGTTTTGTTGGCGGAGCATAAATTGCAATGACCGGCGCCTTTTCCAACAAGACCACATCCATGTTGTTCGCATCGATCGTCGCGTAGATTGTTGCCGCATCCGCGCCGCTGATAGATGAATAGGAAACACCCCGAACCCGCAGCTCTCTTTCCACAGCGGGATAGTCATCCAGCATGAATGAGCCGCCGCGATAGTTCAAAAGCCATTCAACATTTATTCCACGCTCCAAAGCCCAATAGGCAACGCCATACGCTTTCAAATGATCGGTTTGTTTCAAATCCATATAGACAAGAATTTTTTGGCTGAACGCCGGAAGATTGAGCAAAACAATTAACAGAATAATCAGCTTTTTCATTTTATATTGTCCAGGTTACGAATCTTTTTTCGTGCTTCTTCGAGATAAATACTTGTTGGAAAATCGGCAAGCAGGCTCTCATAACTTTCCTGTGCCTTTTTCAAGTCCTTTAAATCCTCCTGATAAATTTCCCCTGCTTTCAGCAAGGCCAAATCCCGGTACAAGCCTTCCTCGTTTCCATAAACCTGATTCATTTTTTCAATAGCCAGGTTGTATTCGCCGAGGTGACGTAAATCGTCTGCCAACAAGAGGTATAGTTCGTCCTGCAATTGAGTTTGATTGTTTTCCTGCAAATAATCATCAATAAACTTTTTGCTCTCTTTATAGCGACGCTGCATATTTAAAAGTCTGGCCTTTGCTAAAACGGCAAGGCCGGTTGAATCATTCAGATTTTCCTGAATGAGCATCGATAACTCGAGTGCATCGTTCTCATTCAAATCCGGCGTCTTGGATTTATTGTCTGCATCGACAATCTTTTGCAACTGCTGCAGCGCGGCGGTTGGCCGCGCCTGATAAAACGAGATTTTTGCCAGTATCAACTCTGCTTTTTGTCGGTTTTCATTTTTGAGCGTCCTTGATTCATGTAGAATTTTTTGCAAATTTGCTTTTGCGCTTTTCAAATCATCCTCAACCAAAGCACATGCGGCGAGACGAAAAAGTGCCTCTGTCCTCAGAGAAGTATTGGGATAATCCCGAACAATTTTTTGATACGCTTCTTTCGCCCGGTCAACCTGAAACAGGTTGTTAAAATAAATATCACCAATCCGCATTTTTGCCCTCAACGCTTCGATCGACTTTGGGTGCAAGTTCGCGAAATTATTATAAGCTTGAATTGCCTGGGGATACATCTTTTGTCCTTCATAAAGCATGGCCAACCCAAATTCAGATCGGAGGGCATAAGGTGATTTGGGATATTTTTTCACGAGGAGTTGAAACGCATTTTGTGCGTATTCAAAAGCGCCATCCTTTAATGCTGTATTTCCAAAATTAAAAAGCGCCCGTCCTTTGATCTGAGCCTTTTGCCTTTTAATCGCGCCTTTCTCGTTTTCGTTTTCCAGTTTCAAATAAAAAGAAAACGCCTCTTTATATTTTTTCTGTCGAGTGAAAAGTCCGCCCAGTATCTGATAAATTTCTTTGGAAATTGCTGCATTAGACTTGATTTCCTTTTTTAACGTTTTGGCAATTTCATCACTGATTTCCGGGGTTTTGGCAACTGAAGCAAACCGGGATTCGATGAAGGAAACCTGACCGGGATTCTTTTGCAAATATTTCAAATATTCAAGTGTAAATGGCTTAAAATCGGAACGCAAAGCATAAATGTTTGCCATTTCAAAAATGTATATATTTGAATCTTTGAAGGTTTTTCTGGCTTGTTTATAAGTATTGATCGCTTCATCATAAAGATGATGTTCCATAAGAGCTGATCCCACCAGAGAATAGGCCTGATGATTCTTTGAGTTTTCAGTAATAATCTGCTTCCAGTGGGCAAGAGCTTTTTTTTCGTGACCTTTTAAAAATTCAATCTCTGCCAGATCAACTTCGTATCGCAAATCCCGTCTGCTTTTCTGAAGAAATAAAATGAGATTTTCAAATTTATCGTAATTTCCCGTTCGCAACAAACATCTTTTGGCGCCAAAGTAGCTGGAAAGATTTCGCGGGTTTTGTTTGAGAATCGCAATGTATCGTTCCGCCGCCATGGAAAATCTGCCGCTCATTTCCAGTTGTGTTGCAATGCGCTGCAAATTCCGGGTTTGCCTGTCCGGAAGCAATGTTTGGCCCTCAATTGTTTCGACAACAAAAGCAAAAAGAAAAATGAAAAATAAGGAAAATATTTTATTAATTATTTTTAATTTCATCTTCAGAGAGCGCCTCAAAATAGCGTTTGATCAATTCAAGATAATCCTTTGTATAACCTTCTTTCTTAGCCCGCAGCAAATCCTGCTGCAAACGGCTGCGCTGTTCGCCCAAATTTGTGGGCAGTTCACCAGGATTGATCGCAATATAATTCTTTGCGGTTTCTGCCTTTCGTTTTTTGCTGTATTCACGTTCACGCATGGATTTCTGTGCATCCAGCATTCGTGATAAAATCCGATTCTGTCTCTCTATTGTCTCGCGCGAAACATGCTGTTGAGAAAAATCCTTTTCCACTTTTTTCATATCATCGACAATCTTGTCCATGTTGCCCAGAATTTCCGAGGAATTGCCGGCTTCTTTCGCCAACTGCTGCATTGATTTTCGCACCTGTTGCTGTTCTGCGGCCAGACGCGCCATGGCTGCCTGCTGCGCGAGACTCATCTGCTGTCCCATCCCCAGTCCAAGCGTCTGTTGATTGATGCCCTGCTGCTTCTGCCCCATTTGACTCATTTGCTTCATAAACTGTTCCATGCTCATGCCGGAACCACTCCCCTGCATCATCGAATTCATTGAACTCTGAATGCCCCGAACGGCTTCGTTCAGTCCGGCCATAGCCTGTCCCTGTTGACTGGCCGCACCCTTGTTGTTTCTGTTTTCCAGCGAACTAAGGGCTTTTTTCATATTTGCCGCGGCCTTGCCAAGAGACTGACCGATCTTTGGACTGATGTAGAAATTCTCTTTGGACATTTCGAACATGTTATTCAGCGTTCTGGAAAGAGCTGAAGATAAATTGTTTTGTTTCTCTGCAATTTTCGGCGCCTGGGCGCTGTTTCTGGGAAGATCGCGCGTTGCATTCATCAGGTCTTCCTGCATTTTGGAAAGCTCTAAAAGATTGTGACCACTTTGTTTCAGGGCCCTCATTGCCCGACGCTGTTGCGCCCCGCTTAAAGCATCCTTTGCCTGTTGCAGTTGCTGTCCCACTTTTTGAAAAGTTTGACGAAGTTGCTCCGATTGCTTTTTTGCCCCTTTCGAATCACCGCTTGCCATCATTTGCTTCATTTGATTCATCTTTTGCTGAACATCCCCGGACTGCATTTCCGATTTTGCAGCATCTACATTTTTCTCCGGCATTGCCGGCATATCCGACATTTCGGATTTCAAATCATCCAAAAGTTGAGAAAGAGAGTTTGCATCCTTTTGTATTTCATCCTGTTTGCGAAGAGATTTGCCATTGGAATCCTTTCCGGCTTTATCTCCGAGATCCTTTTCCCGCTTGGCCAAATCCTCAGCCATTTTTGCGGCCTGATCGAGTTTTTGTTCTATTTTCAATCTTTTCAAAAGAGCAATCGATCTTTCAAGACTCTTTTGAAATTCCTCGTCGGAAAGTTTCAAATCTTCCATCGCCTTTTGAACGAGCTTTTGATCAAGATTTTGCATGGCTTCTGCAACGTTCTTCATCGCCTGCTGAAGCTCCGGCGTCATGATGTCCTTGAAAAGTTGCTGCAACTCTTCATATTTCTTCATTGTTTCCGCTGAGACGAGCTCGTTTTTCTCCATCTTTTCGATCATATCATCCAGTTTTTCAGAAAGCTTGTCGAGTTGCTTTTGTATTTCCTGTTTGGTTTTGAGCGCATCCTCAATTTCCTGCTTCTGCTGCCAGTTGATGTCCTTTGCTCGCTTCATTTCCAGAGAAATTTGATCTATTTTATTTTTGAGTTCCTTGCTTTTTTCATAGACATTTTCCATTTTTTCGACCGCTTCGTCATGATTTTCTGCCAACTCATCATACAACTCGGACATGGACGGAAAACGCGCGCGGTAGATTTTGCTCCTGGCCTTCTTTGGGCCGCTTATATTATCGTTATCATAAACCTCTGCAAAGTACACGAGAACATCAGTCGGCAGCATTTCTGATTTTGACAAATCCCAGTCCAAAGAAATATCCAACTGATCACTGCCGTTTTTAAAACCCTGCAAATCCCGAAAAGCATAGGCATTGGAATCCACCTCGCCCAACCCTTGCGGCAAAATTTGCCAGGCAAGACGCATGCGCGAAATGCCAAAATCGTCCTGCGCCTGAATGGCAAGAGGAATGCGCATATCTTCCCCCAAATCAATATCTTTGCCGGGGACAGCAATGTTGACAACAGGATATTGATCCGGAATGACTTCAAGATGATATTCGATGGGATTGTCGCTTTGGTTTTTGTATTTATCCTGCAGGTGAAAAACAAACGTGTCGTCGGACAAAAGCTTAAAACGGCCTTTCACACGATTGCCTGTGATTTCAAGTGGAATCTTTTTTCCTTTTCCGAAAGAAATGCTTCCCAAAGCTATCGACTTGTTTGCCTCACCGCTAACCTCAATCAGTGAACCCTTTAAAGCGCTAACATCGCCTATATTTTCTTCCAAAAAATAAGGCTGCAAACGCGAATAGGCCGGAGGACTTACTTTGACCTGCAATCGCCGCAAAAGAGGTAATTCTATTACGAAAAGTTTATACTCGTCGGTTTTTTGCTTTTTAATAGATATGGAATAGCGCAGCGAGTCGCGTAGTTCCGGAATAGTATAGCGAAAAGTATCATCAGGGGCTTTCGCCAGATTAATGACGTCGGAATTTGAAAACTGATTTAAATTGAGCTGAACCTGGTCAATTGCGGCATCAGAAATCCACACACGAATGGGGACATCGGAGCCTTTTAAAACAGTTTTGTTGCCCGGCAAAACGTGTATTTCTCGAAATTGCTTTTCAGAAAAATCATGCCTGGGATTCAAAAGACGCCAAGTGGAAGATTTTAAATTTGCAAAGGTGAAGAAAGAAATCAAAACGGCTGCAAATAAAACAGCCAGTGCTGTACGGATCGTTTTTAAAAAACCGGAATAGTTAATTTTTTTGCTAAAATCTTCCCGAGTCAATTCCCGGGCAACATCAGATATTGCGGCATCGATCAGTTCAATGGAGTATTTTTCACGATTGCTTTTTAGTTTTTCAAAAATCTGCAAGGCATTAGCCAGGCGATCGTTTATCCCCCTAAAGTGAGCGCCTACTTTGATTGCGATTTGGTTCAGAGATGGCTTTTGCGGGCGCACGAGAAGAGAGAACAACGGCCTTATTATAAAAAATGAAAAGGCAATCAAAACAACAAGAAACAGGAAAATTAAAATGCCTGTTCGCACAAGTGCATTGAAATGAAAAAAAGATTCCAGAAAAACAAAAACAAACAGAACGGGAAGAGTAGAAATGAAAAACCATAAAACCCCCTCGTAAAAAGACAGGAGCTTTTCTTTCAACCTGTAAGCGCGAAGCTTTTTAACCAGCGCATCGTATGTCGGTGTTTTGCTTTCCATTTTAATACATCAATGCATAAACTATGATATTCGTTCCCATCTTAAATGCCTGTTCACGTTTTTGCGGGGGATCATTGTGAACCTGAGGATCAGCCCAACCATCGGATATATTTGTATCATAGGTGTAAAAAACAACCAGGCGGCCATTGTGAAAATAACCATATCCGTGCGGCGGCCCCCCATCATGCTTGTGGATTTTGGGCAATCCATCAGGAAAATCATATTGGATATGATAAATCTTGTGCTCAAATGGCAATTCAACAAGTTTTTTGTCAGGAAAAACTTTTTTCATTTCTCGTCTGAAATGTTTATCCATTCCATAATCATCATCAGCATAGAGAAAGCCGCCATGCGTCAGATAATTTCGCAGGCGTTCGGCTTCTCTTTTTGAAAAAGAAATTCTGCCGTGTCCGGTCATGTAAATAAAAGGATACGAGAACAAATTTTCATCCATAATGCCGACGCGCACTTCATCTTTTGCCACATCGATGTTCGTATTTTTTTTCAGAAATTCAAGCATATTGGGGATGATTGACGGGTCGTTATACCAATCACCGCCTCCGCTGTATTTCAAACGCGCAATCGTGAATTTGCTGCTTTCAACAATTTGCTGTGAAAATCCACTTGTTTGAAAAAGGAAATAATGAACGAAAATAATAACTATTGTTTTAGATATTAGGCGCATAGATCGTTTCGATTGTTTTGTATAAAAAAAAGCCGACACCAAATGCCGACTTTAATTTATAGTCCGACGGATTTAATTAAGACATGGCCGGCTTGATCTCAATGTAAATCCCTTCTTTAATTTCTTCAAGATATTTTTTGAACTCTTTTTGTTTTTTATATGCAAGTGCCATCTCGGAAATTTTATCCCAATCTTTTTTCAAAGAAAGTTCGCGAGGTTGTTCCCGAGAGTTCAGTTTTAGAATATGAAATCCATATTTTGTTTTGACGGGGTGACTGTAACCGCCAACCTTGACGCCCTTTAAAGCAAAGACGAATTCCTTGGCGGTTTGCCGCAATTGATCAATTTCAAATGTTCCCAAATGCCCCTGCTGCTTATTGGTGGACTCGTCCTGAGAATATTTCTCAACCATCTTTACAAAATCCGCACCATTTTCCAATTCGTTGTAGATTTTTTTTATTTTATTTGCAGCGGCAACCTCATCTTCTTTGGTCGGCTTTAACGCAACAAGAATGTGCCGTGTATGTATTTTGTCGCCTCTTCTTTCCAATAATTGTATGATGTGGAAACCATATTCTGTCTCTACAATGCCAGAAATTTCATTGGGCTTGAGATTAAAAGCGGCTTCCTCAAAAGGACGAACAAAATCGCCGCGGGACATAAATCCCAAATCACCGCCGCGGGATGCCGAACCGGGATCGTCCGAAAATTCTTTTGCCATCTCGGCAAAGTTGGCGCCGTCCATTATCCTTTTCCGGATCATTTTTATTCGATCCAAAGCCTTTTTGCGTGCTTTTTCACCAGGCTGCGCTTCGATAAGAATATGGCTGATATCGACAGTTTCTTTTACTTGTCCAATCGAGTCTTTGTGGGTTTTGAAAAAAGATTCAACTTCTCGCGGAGAAACTTTGACATTCGCCAGTTTTTGGTTTTGAACGGCAGAAATAATCAGGTTTTTTTCAATTTCTTCACGATATTGCCGGCGTATTTTAGATAATGTGGTACCAAAGTATTCTTCCAGCTTGTCCTCTCCCCCCATTTGCTGAATATTTTTTTGCATCTCTTGCTGCAAATAACCATCTACCTGGTGTTCATCAGCTTTTATTGTATCTTTTTTTGCCTGGATGAGCAACAGGTTCCGGTTGATAAGGTTTTCGAGAGAACTCTTTTTAAGCTTTGCAAACTCTTTCGGGTTTTTAACAGGATCGATTTGCAGTTGCATCGCCATAATATACGCGGCCTGGGTTACTTCGGAATGAAGGATAACATCGTCATCAACAATGGCGGCGATTCCATCCAGTAATTGCTGAGAAAAAAGAGATGTTGCGAAAAGGAGTGAAATAAACAGGCTCAATAAAATCTGTTTTTTTCTAAATAAAAAGCTCATATTAATTTCCGTTTTTTTTTTAGGATCTACTCTTAATTTGTCTGTGTTGAATCGATGTTTAATTGTCTTAAAACATTCCAGTTCGTTGAGAATTCCGTATTCTCACTCAACCGATTCACCAAACGACGATAGTTTTGTTCTTTTTTTATGATCTGTAACCTCATCATGATAACATCGCGAACTTCATCAAGCGTTTGCAATTGTCCTTTCTTGCGCACACCCAGCGGTTCCACGATATAATAGCCGACGCTCGTTCTGATTGGCGAGGATGGAGAATCCAAAGTCAGCCGGGGTATTCTGGTCGCAAGATCGGGCGGCAGACGATCCAATGTGATCCAGCCCAGTTCACCTCCATCGTCTTTGCTTTCATCGATAGAATGTTCGCGTGCGAGTTTAGCAAAATCGGTTCCGCCTATTAATTCGTTACGGACGGCACTGCCTTTGCGGTAGGACTCCACAAGAATCAGGCGGATATGATACTGATCCTGAGGACGCATAAACTCGTCGGAATTTTTATCATAATAGCTTTTTATTTCATTATCCGTTACTTTCAGCTTTTGATTGGTATACTGATCAACAAAGGTTGAAACAATATAATCTTTCGCAAGCGACTTGATATGTTCTTTGACTTCGCGACGCTTCCCAAAGCCTTCTTTCAAAGCTTGCTGATAAACAAGCTCAGATTCGACCCATCTTTGTACATACCTTTGAATTTGAACGGCTGATAATTCCAAACTTGCATTCATAGGAATGTCTTGTTTTAATTCTTCCAAAGTTAGCGTGGACTTGCCAACCCGCGCAACCACCGGGGACTTGGTTTGTTTGAGATTGCAAGATACAAGAAATAAAAAAATAAAAACGAATAAAACAGGTCTGAATTTCATTTTCTGTCCAATTTTAGCCAAGAGCATTTTTTAAATTTGATTCGTATATTAAAACAGGGATCTTTTTTCTCAAGCCTGTCAACCATTCTTTTTCTCTTTTCTCACGAAAAGTCTTTCGCAATTCCACCTTGATTTGATTTTGAACTTGCTCAATTAAAAGTTTTTTCTTTTCTCGGTCTAATATCCAGGACTTTGAAAACCGAATAGTTCCTGCCTGTTTTGACCGGCTTGGAGATTTCGCCGACTTGCATCCTTGCCGCAGTCTCACCGATTCCTCCATATTGATTCCTGTTTATATACCCCAAAATGCCGTTTTTCTTTTTTGTCGAAGCGCGTATGCTATATTTCTTAACCAGGCTGTTAAAAGCCTGTTTTTTTAAAGCCATCGCATAAACATTGTCGGCATCCTTTTTATTTTTGACAAGTATTTCCTGAATTTTAAAAGTGGCAGGATTATAATATTTGTTCGCATTCTTTTGATAAAATTGACGACATTGTTCTTCAGAGATGTCTATCTTTTCATCAACATTTTCTCTGATGATTTTTGAAAGTATTAAATCATCTTTCTTTTTCGCCAGTTCCTTCCTGACTTTTTTTGATTTTTGATATCCTCGATCATAACCCCACAAAACAACGAGATCTGCCGGATAAAGTCGCTCCAAATAGGACTTGATTTGTTTTTTTGAGTTAAGGGAAGGACTTTTAAAAGAATTCATTTTTCTAAAGCGGTCGACGAATTGTCCTGTTGTAAATTTTCCTCCCTGATATTCTACCAGCGGTTTATCCCGGTCTTTGCTGTCAACATATTTAAATTTGATAATATTAACGCTCTTGCCTTTGGACTCTTGCTTTTCTTTGTTGACTTTTGACAACAAATCGTCCAGGTTCTCATCATTATATTTTACAGAATATGTTTTTTTAAATTTTTGCAACAGACGCTGAGAAGTTTCATAGAGCTGCTTCCTGTTTTTTTCAAAAATAGATTGTCTTATTCTTTTTCTTAAATCGGAGTAAGGAGGAAGATGAACTTTTCTTGTTTTATCGACTTTAATGAGATGATATCCATCCTTTGCCAGGAGAGGATGAGAAATCTCCCCTGCTTTCATTTTAAAAACAGCGTTGTAAATTTCAGGAGAAAAGATTTTTCCGCCCCATTTAATAAAGCCAAGATCACCGCCTTTACCGGCGGTCAAAGAATCCTTTGAAAATTTGCGGGCAAGGACATCAAATGATTCGCCGCGCATTATTCTGTTACGAATATGATCGAGTTGAATACGTATCGTGCTTTTTTGCTGTGTGGAAGCATTTTTTGGTAAAGGAAGAAAAATTTGTGAGACTTTAACTTCTTTTGCCATTTTGCTATAAATATCCCTGACACGAGACTCCGGAGCAACTTTGGACAGAATATCATGATCAATCACGTATTGATAGACCAGTCTTTTTTCCTGCTCCTTGAGAGCCCTGACAATGACCGAATCCTGATCCAAAGATTCCTGATGTGCTTCCATTAATTCCAAATCACTGTCAATCATTTTATTGAGATGATCGACACGCTTTGCATAAGGTAATGACATTGCTTGCTTTTCACTTTTATCGGCGAGAAAGCTTGCCTTGAAATCACTTGTGCGAATAATTTTATTTCCGACCCGGGCGACAATTCGATCATTCCTGCAGTTCAACAACATTGTCCCCAACAGCAAAAACATCAGAAAATGTAAAACACTGTGTTTCTTGATCATTGACTCCTCGAAATGCTCTCTTATCTTTATGATTTATATAAATTAACCAAAAAGGTAATTAATTAGATGATACTTTGCAAGAACTTTTTAGCTGTAGAAATTCCTTCTTCTTTGTGATTAAATTTCAAAGTAAAAAGCAGGTCATTTTCATCTTGTTTAAGTTCAATTTTATCTCCGGCACTTTGTATGATTCTACCAAGCCACGGACGAAATTGTTCCCCTGCCGGAATCCATTCCTTCGCAAACTTGCCCTCAATCCTATTTTCCTTAAAGCTCAATTTTTCCACCTTGGCCATTTTCGCGAGTCTTTTAGCAAGCACATAATCAAAGAGATTCTGCGCCGCTTCAGGCATTTTGCCAAACCTGTCTTCTACTTCGGCATGTAATTCCAGAATTCCTTTTTCGCTTTGGGACTCTATTAATCTTCTATAGATATCAACCCGCTCAGAGCCGGAACGGACATAGTTGTCCGGCAAAAAGGCATCAACACTTATTTCAATTTTCGAATCAACTTCCGGCGTTGCTTTTTTCTCCGCTGCGGGCAGCATGTTCAATTCCTCTTTCAGGTCCCGAATTGTTTCTTCAATAATTTTTGTATAGAGATCGTATCCCAGTGCATCAACAAAACCGCTTTGAGAGGCTCCGAAAATATTGCCGGTTCCCCGTATTTCCAAATCTCTCATTGCAACTTTGTAGCCGGAACCAAAATGTGTAAGTTCCTGTATTGTTTGCAACCGCTTTATCGCCGTGCGGGTTAACTTTTTCAGCGGAGGAATGAGAAAATATGCAAAAGCCTGTTGATCTGAACGGCCAACACGGCCACGAAGCTGGTAAAGCTGAGACAAGCCAAATCGATCTGCGCGGTTAACGATGAGGGTATTCGCCCTGGGCATATCAATACCGGATTCGATGATCATCGTGCTTACAAGGCATTGAATTTTACCGTTTGTAAAAGACATCATGATTTTTTCAAGGTCATGACTCTTCATTTGCCCATGGGCAACCGAAATTGTTATTTCCGGTAAAATCTCTCGCAAAACATTTGTAATTCCGTAAATGGACTGAACCCGATTGTGAACAAAGAAAACCTGGCCGCCGCGATCAATTTCCTGGAGAATGACTTCCCTCAAAAACTCCTTATCAAAACGACAAATTTCTGTTTTTATTGGAATTCTGTTGGTTGGCGGGGAGTTAATTATAGACAAATCCTTTGCTCCCATCAAAGACATGTGCATTGTGCGTGGAATAGGCGTTGCTGAGAGTGAAAGTGTGTCAACCGACTCTTTGATCAACTTTAACTTCTCTTTGTGCATAACACCAAATTTTTGTTCCTCATCAATTACAAGCAGTCCCAAATTGTTAAAATTAATATCTTTAGACAGTATTCTGTGCGTACCGATAATCAGGTCAATTTCGCCTGTGGATAACTTGTTAACAATTTCACTCTGCTCTTTCTTTGATTTGAATCTGGACAGCATCTCAATCTTAACAGGAAATTGACCCAACCGCTCTGAAAAAGTAGTAAAATGTTGCTGGGCTAAAATTGTTGTAGGGACTAAAACAGCAACCTGCTTGCCGTCGTTAATTGCCTTAAAGGAAGCCCTGATGGCAACCTCAGTCTTGCCAAAGCCGACATCGCCGCAAATCAAGCGATCCATTGGCCGGGGCTTTTCCATATCGTTTTTTACATCATTGATTGCTGCAAATTGATCGATCGTTTCCTCATATTGAAAAGACGCCTCCAGTTCCTTCTGCCATATTGAATCTTTTGAGAACGCGCAGCCTGGCCTCATTTTTCTTACGGCGTATAATTTTATCAATTTTTTTGCTACTTCTTTTACATTTTCTTTTGTTCGCTTTTTCAGTTTTTCCCAGGCAGCCGTGCCCAGTTTGCTCAAATGCGGAACGACGCCTTCTTTGGAAGAATATTTTTGTACCAAATCCATTTTTTCAAGAGGGACATACAACATGTCGCCATCCTGGTACTCTATCTTTAAGCATTCCCGCTTCTTGCCATAAGCCTTGATTTTTTTCAGACCACGATAGATGCCAACACCGTAATCAGTATGGACAACAAAATCTCCGATGTTTATTTTTGCCAGTTCTCTTAAGGCAATTGAACGGGACTCGAGTTTGTCTCGCCTGGCAGGCCGCACGCGGCCATAAATTTCGCGGTTGGTATAAATGATTAAATGTTGATCCGTCCATTGAAATCCGGAGGACAAGTTGGCCGTTTCAATTTTTAAATCAGTCCCAATACCTTCCTGCTGGAACAACTCACGAATTCGATTTTCCTGTGCTTCAGAATCACATAATAATGCAAAAAGGCCTTTGGCGCCACTGTCAAGCAATGAAATATCCTTATCCATTTCTTTTTTAAACAGGCCCAAATTCCCGCCGAACTGGCCATTCGATATAGTGTTAAAATGTACAACTCTTTCCCCCGTTTGGGAAAAGCTTGTTACATTTATCCCGGGAAATTCGGCAATCCTCTTTTCGATAACCTGAACGCTTGAATAATAATCAAAAAAAGGCAGATCGTCAAGAGAGTGCTCCTCGATGAAGCTTTCAAGTCGAACAGAGACTTGCTTCTCATAATCTTCAAATTCTTTGGCAATGAGTGGCGGATCTATTGAAAAAATAATTGTATCAGGTTTAATCCAATCCAGGAAATTGCAATCGAAAGGCAACGCCTCGATGGGTTGCTCATCAAAGGGACCGAACGGTCCGGCGATAGATAGCGGATAAATTTCCAGAATCGTACATTGCTGTATCGAGCGCTGCGTTTCAACTTTGAACTCACGAATGGATTCTATTTCGTCGCCAAAAAATTCGATCCGAAATGGATTTTCATATTCAAATAAAAACACATCAATAATCCCGCCGCGGACGCTCATCTCTCCCGGGCGATCAACCCTGTCTTCTCTCACGTACCCATATCCGACTAACTTTTCAATCAATCCGGCAAAATTTATCAAAAGTCCTGCTTCCAGGGAAATTTTATTTTCCAGAGCTTTTCCCGGGTTTGCGACTTTTTCCATAAGAGCCTGGGGTGACGACACAAAAATCTTTTCTGTGGTTTCGAAAAGACCCCTCAGCACCCGCATCTTTCTGCCGACATCTGCGCTTAACGGGCCAACCTCGCTCCACACTTGTCGATCATGAGCCGGATAGAATTGGACAGCTTTTTCATCGCAAAGAATGATTAAATCCTGGTAAAAATCCAGAGCCTCACTCTGAGTCGGCAAAAGGCAGAGAATGTTTTTATCCAGTTTCTCAAAAACGGAAGCAACAGCAAAAGCCCGGGCAGAACCCACCAGGCCGGTTACTTCTACAGTGGAAGAGTCGTCCGGGTGGTGTGCAATCAATTCACTTATTTGATTACTCTCAAGGAAGATTTTTTTTACGTGATCGACGACCATTTGCTCTAATTCTTTTTTATAATGATAAACATTCTATCGTCTCCAAGGTGCGAACTACTTTTAAGGCGAACAGAGACATGAGGAAAAATTCTTTTCAATTGATTCATTTCGTCTGAAACATCTCCTCCTTTTTGAGCGACGAGCACGCCTTCATCTTTAAGCAAATCCTTACTCCAGAGCCAAAGCTTTTCTGTCTTGGCAACAGCACGACAAAACACCACATCAAATTCTTGACGGTCAGGAAAAGTTGAATAATCCTCGGCTCGTTCGCAGATCACATCTGTCCCTGAAAAAGAAAGCTCTTGAACAACCTGACGTAAAAAAAGCGTTTTCATTTTTCTGGAGTCGAGAAGGGTTAATTTCAACGATGGGACGATTATCTTGAGAGGAACACCGGGAAATCCTGCTCCGGCCCCCAAATCCAGAGCACAGATATTTTCAAGAATAATATCTGCTTTGGAAAAGGCAATGGACTCTCGGATGTGCTTGGAAACTATTTTAGAAACATCCCCTCGCGACACAAGATTCGTTTTCTTGTTCCACTGTTCCAAAAGTTCAACAAAAGCACTAAATTGTGAATATTGTTTTTGCGATAGATTAAAATCTATTGCTAATGTATCAAGGTTTTTCTTATTTATTAATAGCATATTTAATAATGTTTCACGTGAAACAGTCAGTGAATAATGTTTTTTCTTCTGCTGAGATAAACCATTAAAATTGCAATATCAGACTGGGAAACCCCAAGGATTCTGGAAGCTTGTCCCAGGGTTCCGGGTTTGATCCGGGAAAGTTTTTCCCGACCTTCCGTAGAAACGGAACTTAACCTGTTAAAATCGAATTGCTCCGGAATCTTTAATCCCTCTAATTCCTTTAGCTTTTCAACTTGTTGTCTCTGTCTCTCCAAAAAGCCTTCATATTTGACTTCTATTTCGACCTGCTCTCGCACCTTGCGCCAAAACAGGTTTGCTTTTTCTGAAAACAATTCATGGGAACTAAAAGCAGAAAAATCCACCAACGTGATCTCGGGACGTTTGAGCAATTGCTCCAAAGATTCTTTTTGTTGAAGGGGCGCTGTTCCCTTGCGCTCCAAAACAGGATTTATATCTTCTAAAGAAGATCGCCATTTTTTTAATTCAACAATACTTTGTTTGATAGCCTCTTTTCGTTTTTGCATATCAGAATACACGTTCGCAGGGATCAAGCCAAATTTATAACCATATTCCATTAATCTCAAATCGGCATTGTCCTGGCGCAAAATCAATCGAAATTCAGCAAGAGAAGTAAACATACGATAAGGCTCAACCAGGGACTTTGTTACCAAATCATCGATCAAAACACCAATGTACGCCTCCGAACGACCCGGCACAAAAGGCTCCTCTCCTCTTATTTTTAAAACAGCATTAATGCCGGCCATCAATCCTTGCACCGCAGCCTCTTCATATCCGGACGTACCATTAATTTGTCCGGCAAAATACAGGTTTTCGAGAGGCTTTGTTTCCATGGTCTGCAGCAATTGCATGGGCGGAAAATAGTCATATTCAATGGCATATCCTACTCTGGTAATACACGCATGTTCCAGTCCGGGGATTGAACGAACTCCCTCTACCTGAACATCTTCCGGGAGGCTGGTTGAAAACCCATTGAGATAATATTCGTTTGTGTGGCGACCCTCGGGTTCAAGAAATATTTGATGGCTCGACTTGTCGGCAAATCGAACAATTTTATCTTCCACAGAAGG
>JAADGR010000448.1:3712-6113 GCA_013152225.1 Calditrichota bacterium | reverse complement strand
ATTCATGCTGATAAGAAAAAGGCGTTGGATGCTCATCACCCTCCTGCCTTATCAGCGAAGAAAAATCTATTGTTTTGCCGTCCAGTCTTGGTGGTGTGCCTGTTTTCAACCGGCCAACCTTAAAACCGGCGTCCATCAATTGTTCACTCAGGCCGGTGGATGCCAACTCTCCCGCGCGTCCTCCGGAATAATGTGTCAGTCCGACGTGGATTAATCCTTTTAAAAAAGTGCCTGCACACAAAATCACGGCTTTTGCATAAATCTTTGTTCCAATGTCGGTGATAATACCTTGCACTTTTTTTTTGCCGATGATTAACCCGGAAACATTATGCTGACGCAAAAACAAGTTCTCCTGACTCTCAAGACTTTCCTTCATTCTCTGAGAATAAGCAAGGCGGTCATTTTGTGATCGTGGCGACCAGACAGAAGGGCCTTTCGATTTATTCAGCATCCGAAATTGAATACCGGTATCATCAGCGACCACACCCATTTCTCCGCCAAGAGAATCTAACTCTCTGACCAAATGTCCTTTTGCCAGCCCACCGATTGCAGGGTTACAGGACATTTGTGCCACCGTAAACAAATTCATTGTAACAAAAAGCGTTTTAGCGCCCATCCGTGAAGCGGCCAGAGCGGCTTCGCATCCGGCATGACCGGCGCCCACGACGATGACATCATATTTATCGTGACTCATTTTGATAAAAATCCATTTTAAAACATGGTCTTATTGTTTCACGTGAAACATTACTTGCCTATACAAAAATTTGCAAAAATATCATCTAATATTTCTTCGCTTGTAACCTGCCCCGTTAACTCTCCAATGGCATCCAGGGCAGCGCGCAAATCGAATGCAACGAACTCGGATGACAAATTGCTGGATAAAGATTTCTTTGCGTTTTCCAGATAATCCCTGGCTCTTCTCAATATATCGCGATGACGAACTTTGGCTATCATGGTATTTTCCAAATTATTGTGGCCCCCGATAACAAGATGGACAAGCTGTTCCTGCAAAGCATTAAAGCCAAATCCCGTTTTTGCGGATATTTTTAGAGAGCCCTTGCTATCAAATTTTTCAACGTCTTTAACAAGATCAATTTTGTTCATTATGGTTAAAATCTTTTTATCAGAATGTTTTCGTCTTAACTCTTCAAACTCTGCCAAACTTTTATCTTTATGAAATAACGTAGCATCAAAAATATAAACAAGAATATCCGCATCCTCGATGAGCTTTCTTGTTCTCTTAACGCCTTCTTTTTCAATCTGACCCTTTGTCTCCCTTAATCCCGCCGTGTCTGTTATTTTGAACAAAACACCGTTTATGTCCAATGATTCTTCCAGACTATCTCTCGTAGTTCCGGGAATATCCGAAACGATCGCCCGGTCATCCTCAAGCAATCGATTAAGAATTGAGGATTTGCCAACGTTCGGTCTGCCGACAAGAACAGTATGCGCCCCTTCCCGAATAATTCTTCCATATTGAAATGAATCGAGCAAAGAATTCACTTCTGTTAATAATTTCTCAAGATCAACAAGCAATGTATCGCGCCCGGCAAATTCCAGATCTTCCTCTGAAAAATCTAATTCAATTTCCAGCAGCATACATTGTTTTTTCAATGCATTTCTCAAAGACTTTAGTTTTTCGGAGAGTTCTCCCGAAAGCTGCGAAACCGACAATTCTAAACTTGTTCTTGTTTGTGCATTAATAATATCCGCAATAGATTCCGCCTGAACGAGATCAATTTTTCCATTTATGAACGCGCGCTTTGTAAACTCACCAGGTTCAGCAATACGCGCACCATTGGCCAAAAGTAAATTCAGAATTTCCTGCGCGACATACACACCGCCATGACAATTAATCTCAACAATATCTTCGCCGGTAAAAGAATGAGGAGCATTGAATTTTGTAACAATAACTTCGTCTAATATTTCTACTTGATCGACTGTATCGTCGTTTTTTCTCTGAATTATTTTTCCAAAGGCGGCGCGTGCAGGTTCAAGGTTTTGTAATTTTCTCTTTCCCCTAAATATCTTATCAGCGATTTGAACGCTTTCTTTTCCGCTCAACCGCACAATTGCAATGGCCCCAACTCCCCTGGCAGTCGATATTGCCGCTATTGTGTCATTTAAACTTTTTATCATTTTTTACTGAATTTTAACAAGAGCCAAAACAAAACCCCACTAAAACAAATGAGTGGGGCTTGACGAATGATAATTGTCGTAATGAAAATATTTATTTCTTTACCTTTTTCACCGCCACTGTCGCCGGTTGCATTGTTGGCCCGCTCAAATACTTTTGCTGAATAATGGATAAAATATTAAACAAGGCGTAATAAAGGTTTAAACCTGAAGGAAAAGAGTTAAAAAGTAAGGTTAAAAATATTGGCATAAAGTACACCATTGC
>JAADGR010000448.1:0-3666 GCA_013152225.1 Calditrichota bacterium | reverse complement strand
GTAATTCCCATAAAGAGTGGCAATATGTTCACCGTGTCCCCATAAAATGGAATGGAAAACGGCAACGTCGCGACCGTATCCGGCATGGAAAGATCTTTTATCCACCAAATAAATCCTTGTCCCCGCAATTCTATTGTCGATCGAAAAACGATAAAAAGCCCCCAAAGGAGAGGCATTTGCAAAACCGTCGGCAGACAGCTCCCCATAGGATTGACTTTTTCCTCTTTATAAAGTTTCATCGTCTCTTTGTTTAAGCGCTGCGCGTCTTTCCCATATTTTTCTTTTAATGCGCTCAATTTTGGCTGCAATTCCTGCATCCGCTTCATGGATTGAAAACTTTTGTGAGTGAGCGGATAGACAAGCAGTTTGATCAAGATCGAAAAGAGGATAAGAACCAGGCCATAATTGGGAATGAAAGTATGAAGTTTTATAAAACTCCACAAAATGGCTTTACTGAAAGGCTGGATTACAGAGAATCCGAAATCCATCATTTTATCCAAACCAATACCATAACTCTTGACAATCCCAAGGTCCAGTGGACCAAAGTAAATCATAAAAGTGTCCTGAGTTAAACCTTGTCCCAAATACGGCATAGCCAGACCAATGGAATATTTTTTCAGCTTATTCTTCTTATCATAAGGAACAGGAATCTCCCGACCAACAACCTGGGCACTCAATCCCTTGTGAGTTTTCGGAACCATGACAAGAGCAAAGTATTTTGTCCTGGCAGCAACCCAATCAATATCTCCCGTTTCAACGCGCAATTTTCCATCTGTTTTAAATTTTTTACTAATTTCGCCCGAAGCCAGAACTGCGGCTTTTGTATAATACATATCGTCGCGCAGCCTTTTTTCAGTCGACTTTAATCCGGACGGAGCGACAAGAAAATATCTTTTCTCCGAAATGATATCCTGCATATTTTCCAAAGAAACCTTCAGGCTAAAGTCGTATCTGTCTTTGAAAAACTGGTATTCCTTAACAATTTTTCTGTCGTTGCCGAAATTAAGAGTGAAACGATAGATTTGAGATTTTTCCCTCTCCAGTTTCACGCTGGTCACAGCATCGGCTTTAAACATCAAGTCAGATGTGCTGAGCGTATCGCCATTATCAGTAATAAAATTCAGCCCCAGAGTGCCGTACGCATTATTCGGCAGCATCTCGACAGGGCCGCCGTCAGGACCGGGATATTTTTTTAAAAACCATTGAATTAACGACGCGCCTTTCGTACTCAGCGTCGCTTTATACAAATCGGTTTCAATGGTAAATTTCTTTTCAGGCAACGCATTAGCCAAGTCCGGGAAAAGATTTTCTTCTGAGGGCAAACCTTTAACTATTGGCTTTTCGATTTTTGATTTTACAATGTTCGATTCCGGTTCAGGTTGCTTTACTTTTTCTTTCGCACCCATATTCGCTAAATCTTTTGTCAACACACGCTCCGCAGCAACCTGTTGTTTTTTCAACTGCCGGGCGCGATAGGCTTCGGGCATAAAAATCTTTTGGTAAATCGGCGTCTGTGCCAGCACAAGAATAAGGCCAATCAGCAAAAAGGCCATAATCGTTTTTTTATCAAAATCCATTGTTTTCTCTGTCTAATTAAATAAAACCGTCGGACGAATTACGCGGGATCATACCCGCCGTGAGAAAAGGGATTGCACCTCAAAATACGCCAAATTGATTTGAGCAGTCCCTTAAAAAAACCATATTTTTCTAAAGCTTGAATTGAATATTGCGAACAACTCGGATAGTATCTGCAGGTATTTGGAAAAAGAGGTGAAATAAATATTTGGTAAAGGCGTATTAAATAAATGAAAAACTTTTGAATTGTAAAAGTTGCATAAAAACGCATTTTTTTCAAGTGACAAGTTATCACTTTATTTTCTTTTCATCAATTGGTTAATCTTTTCATTAATTTTATAAAATCTTCTTCCAGAAAGCCGAACCTGACATGTTCTGCGTTCTTTTTGGCTATCAAAACAATTCTTCCTGATATGCAAAAATCTCTAAAATGAAGCCGCCACAATTCCCGCGTCCGACGTTTAAGTTTGTTTCTAATAACTTTATTTTTTAAACCTTTTTGTGCAGTAAAACCTACTTTAAGATTGCTATCCTTTTGCAGAAATGCTGTAAAATATTTTGATCGGACCATTTCTCCGTGAGTAAAAATCTCATTAAACTCATCAGACTTTTTAATGATGAGATATTTTGGCAGAGAAAACTTGGTCACGTTTTATTCATCACTTACAGTCAGTCTTTTTCTGCCTTTTGCCCTTCTTCTTTTTAAAACCAGGCGACCGCTCTTGCTGCTCATTCTGGCACGAAATCCGTGTTTGTTCACTCTTTTCCTGTTGCTGGGTTGAAACGTTCTTTTCATGATATTTTCTCCATTTTTGATTGGCGTAAATTAAAACTTGTAATTTTAATAAAATAAATAGTAAAAAGCAATAGGTTTATTTTGGCGAGGGTAAAACTGTAGATTATGTGCGACGCATTTTATATTCTATTTGTTCTCGTTTTAAAAAAATTGTGTCGCACTTTTGCAGACATTTCTCCATTAACCAAAGCGGAAATAAGTTGGTTGTCGTATAAGGAAATTATATCCCGTGGCTTTTATCGGGATTGCCAACCAAACAAAGACAAGTTAGCTTTCATGTCATTCAATAAGAATCTTGTTGGACAGGCGATTAAATTATAAATCACGAGTCCGACGGGCATCGTTCTCGTCAGTTCGGAAGAAACATTTGTTGCAGGATTTAACGAGTGCAAAAGTTTAAATTCAATTCCATATTTGATGGCAATTTTCCAATAGGTAATAATATATGCGTATCAATAAGATATCTCATAATGAAAGTAGTTCCTCGTCTGTAATTGCAAAATTATCTTCCATTTTATATTTTGCTTTTCCTTTCAAAATGCCAAGAGGTCTGCTCTTCTTTTTATATTTTTGATAAGCATAATGACAGCTAAATCTTTATTATTCTTATCACTCTTAATCAAACATCTTCTCCGTTTTTTACCATATTCAGAATTTCAAAAATATTATTTTTTATTTCATTTTGCGTTAAAGATTTCATAGTTTTCACCTTTTATAGTTTTTGCTTCGTCTATATAAATATTATAAACATTAAAGTTGCATTAATCAAGTGAAAAATGCTTATACGATTGGATAATTAAGTAGGAAGGCAAATTCGTTTCCAGTATTCCCAACATCAAACGCAAAAAGGCATACCGCTGTCATTTGTTTTGAGAGAGTATGCCTTTTAATCTTTTCACGCTTGTTCCCCGATTTAAGATCGTTTTTTAAGTATAGCAAATAAAATGATTTTTGCAATGAAACGCAATTTTTTATTTCATCAGCAAAAGCTTCCGCGTTTCGACGCAATTTTTCGTGCACAATTGGTAATAGTACACGCCGGAAGGCATTTGTCTGCCGGTTTGATCCAGGCCGTTCCAGGAAGCGGTGTGGTATCCGGCATTCAATTCGCCGTCAACCAAAGCTGAAATGAGCTGGCCGTTGAGATTGTAAATCACAAGTCTGACGTGCATCGCTTTGGGCAGTTCAAAAGTAATGTTGGTTGTCGGATTGAACGGGTTCGGGTAATTCTGCTGCAGGGCGATGGCCGTTACTTTGGGGGCCGAGACGGAGACCGGGCCAAAAAAGGACGATCG
>JAADGR010000194.1 GCA_013152225.1 Calditrichota bacterium | reverse complement strand
TTTTTGGAACGTTAAAGTATGGCACTCGTACAGAATCGAAAAAAACAAGTCTGTTTTGTCGCGATATTTTTCGCGCTCATCCTCATTCTTGCGCTGTTTTTTCATTATTCAGTGCACATCGAAAACGCACTTACGTCACAACCGGCTGCAGGGTTTTCTGTAAAGGTGCACACGCTGCGCGTTATTTTTGAACCTATTTTCGGGCCTTTTCGGGCCGCTGTTGTTTTATCTTCGCGCCGACCAACCCCTGGTGGAAATGTTGGTTCTGATGACCTGGGCGATTTTTGCATTATTCGTTATCTCTTTTTGGAAGGTCTTTCAAAACCAAAGCGCCCCTTTTTTACAAACCTTTTGGGCGGGACTCAAAAACTGGCTCGTGCGACTCCCAATTATTATCATTACCTTTGTGGCTCTTATTCTCGTTATTATTTTTCTCCCTTTGCCGAGCAATACGATTATAAATCATCATGATGATACCATTTTGCTTAACACCCACAGCCATACATATTACAGCCACGACGGTCTCATTTCTCAAAAAAATCTGATGCGCTGGCACAAGCGCAACGGCTTTGACGCATTTTTCATAACAGACCACAACAATCATCTGAAAACGCTGGAATTTGTGCAGGCACAAAAAGCGGGTAAAATACCCGAATCTCCCCTGGTGTTTTGCGGTGAAGAATACTCGGGCAGTAATCATATTACTTTGCTCGGTCTGCAGCGGGATTTCAAAACCAAAGACATGGCGGATTCAACAGCCATCGACTCTGCGCACGCAAACGGCGGCGTCGGCATTATTGCCCACTGGTTTGCGGATGAGCACCGGACGATTCAATATTATATTGACTGCGGCGCGGACGGTTTTGAAATTGCCAACCAGGCGGAAGGGCTCAGCTACAGTCGGCGTATTTTTCGGGAAATTGTCGAAAAGTGTCGCGAAAACGGATTGATCATGGTCGGCGCGTGCGATTACCACGGTTACGGCAGCGCGGCTTTCACATGGAATGCTCTGCAAATTCCGGGCTGGCAAAACCAGGCGGATGGGCAGAAACGATCGTCTGTTATGAATATCTTTCGTCGCCATGAGGAGAACAAGATAAAAGTCCTCGTTTATCGCGACCGCTATGTTTTTCCGAGAAAACTCGTCTTTCTCAGCCCGATCTTTAATTTGGGTTATTTTCGAACCCTCGGCATTTGGCAGATCATTTCATGGGCTTTTTGGATGCTCTTTCTGCCGCTTTTTGCTGCAACCGGATTTGCGAAAAAAGTCGGTTCATGGCTCACCTCTCCACCGCAAAGGCTATGGGGAGTCTTGGGGTTTGTTGCGTCCTCATTTGCTGTTTTTATGGGTGCGGTTCTTTTGTCAAGAGTGCACATGTTCAAGGATTATAATAATATTCTCAAGGAATATGGGACACAATTTTTTTGGATTGGAATTGTATTCGGCATTTATTCATTAATTATCGCGAGCCGGAAAAAGCATCCCAGTGAATAAGAAATGACAAACATCCCCGAAACTCGTCCTCAATTTTTGTTAGGATTAGTTATTAAAATTAATTATTTTTTGTCGGGATAAAACGGGTCGATAGTAATGAGCAAAAGCTGCAAACAATTTCTTTTCATTCTGATTTCTTTTACATTCATTGTATTCTATCAATGCAATGCACCGCGGAACAATCCTCTTGATCCCAAAAATCCCGATAGCCGTTATGTTTTCCTGAGCGGAGACATCAAAACCCTGAGTTTGCCCTCCGAACCCATTTCCGGCGTTACCGTGTTATGGCGGCCGGAGAGCAAGACTGTCGAAACGGACGGGAATGGTCATTTTAGTTTCACCGGACTTTTACCGCAGCCGGGACGGCTCCTTGTTTCCAAGGACGGTTATCTGCCTGATTCTGTTTTTGTGGAAAAATTTGACGCCAACCATGCGGCAGAACAATTCTATCTCAACGCCAAACCCGTACTGGATAGTCTCGCGGTTTACAGTATTGTCCTGAATCGCTATCCCGCCCTGATAACATCCCGGATTGTTCTCAAATGTAAAATAACAGATCGCGACAATGATATTGATTCTGTTTACATTCAAAACAATTATCTCAATATCAAAAAATACCTTTTATTCAACGTGAATGAACGACTTTATGAAAAAACATGGAATCTCTATGATCTGAACATCCGCTCTGCCGATGAGGTCGTCGGACATGATTTTGACTTGTTTGTCAAGGATCGGTTTGGGCACACTATTTTTGTGGGAAGGGATAATGTCCGTCGTGTCATTCACCAGGAAGTTAAATTTAAGTCGCCTTCCAGTTACCAGAGCGTTTCTGCAACACCGCGGCTGGAGTGGTATCGTTTCGATCCGGGTTTTCCGTTTCAATTTGATGTGCAAGTTTATACGGACGAAATTTCTCCGGAGAAGATTTGGGAAAAGAGAAATATTTTTGCGGACAGCACGGCAGTGACCGTTGATATCTCATTGCCGGATAATGATTATTTTTGGGTGATCTGGTGCGTCGACGAGTTTCATAATCGCTCACGTTCCAAGCCTGCAACATTTACAGTCAGGAGTGGTACGTTATCACATGCAGGAACAGCTAGCATTAAATAAATTTGCGAATCTTCGAGTCGAGCAATTTGATGCGCTTTATCGAATAAGCCGGCTATTAAATTCTGCAACTTATCAGGAAACGCTCGTTCGGGATGCGCTCGACCTGGCCATCGGTGTGTTGAATGCAGAGCGCGGCTTGTTTGCCAATTACGAGGACGGCCGTTTTTCGATCGTTACAGCGAGAAATATTGATCGTAAAGATATCCGTGATTTGTCGGAATTTTCTTCGGGCATTTTAAACCAGGTGATTTCAAAAAAGAAGCCCTGTCTCTACCATGACGTCCAGAGCGATCCGTCGGTTTCCCAGTTCACCAGTGTGCAGATTCACAATATAAAATCAATAATTGGTGTGCCCATTTTTGTCGGGAAAAAAATCCGGGGCGTTATCCTGGTGGATAGCCGTGAGAATCGTCAGGGTTTTACGGAAGAGAGCCTGGACTTTCTCGGCTTTTTCTCCAATCTTGTTTCTCTTTCTCTGGACAGGATTTCGCGCATGGAGTCTTTGCAGGATGAAAACCAAATCCTGAAAAACCAGTTACAGGCCACCGGAGTCATCCCGGACATGATCGGCGAGAGTCCGGCTATGCGCAAAGCTGCGGATTTGATCCATCGGGTGGCTCCAACGGATGCCAATGTACTTTTATTCGGCGAAAGCGGTACGGGAAAAGACCTTGCGGCACGGGCTATTCACAAGTTGAGTAAAAGAGCGCAAAAGCCGTACCTGGCTCAGTTCTGCGGCAACATTCCCGACTCGTTGCTGGAGAGCGAACTTTTCGGCTATAAAAAAGGGGCATTCTCCGGCGCAATTACGGATAAAAAAGGGCTGTTTGAAGTTGCTTCCGACGGCACGTTCTTTCTCGACGAGATCGGTGAACTCTCGCCGGCAACGCAGACCAAGTTGCTGCGCGTTTTAGAAAACCAAGAGATCATCCGCGTCGGCGATACCCAGGTAAAGCAGGTGGATGTGAGAATTATTGCCGCAACAAATCGTGATTTGAAAAAACTTGTTTCGGAGGGCAAGTTCCGCGAGGATCTGTTTTACCGCCTGAATGTTTTTCCTATTACTTTACCGCCGCTGCGCGAGCGCCGTGTCGATATTGCATTGCTGGCAAAACATTTCATGCAAAAATACGGGGCCGGACAAATTCGTATCCTTCCCGAAACCCTGAGGAAATTGGAACAATGTGCCTGGCCCGGCAACGTCCGCCAGCTTGAAAATGTGCTGCACCGGGCTATCATTCTCTGCGACGGAAACACGCTCAAGCCCGAGCATGTCATTATCGACGAGGAGCATCAGATGGAAGGATTTTCCGGCACACTGAAAGATTTTGAAAAGATGCTGCTGTTGCAGCGACTGCAAGAGTTTGAAAACAATCGCACCAAAGCGGCCAAATCGCTCGGCGTTTCCGTACGCTGGGTGCAACTGAAATTAAAAGAAATGGGACACGATTAAATAAATCAATGGACGACGTAACCAAACAAATTCTTTTTGATAAATTCGAGATTCTTTCCTGCGTCAAGCAAGATGAAAGTACCGGCGTTTATATTGCCCGTCATATTTACCTGGGCAAGAATATTTTTCTCAAAACGCTCGATCAGGACAAGATTGCGGATGAGGCTGTCTTAAAACGCTTCAAACGTGAAGCAAAAGTCCTGGCGCGACTGGATCATCCCAATATTATCAAAGTGTTCGATTTCGGCACGCATGGTCATTTCTTTTATATTTCCTTTGAATATTTTGAAAGCAGCGACCTCCGTAAAATAATGCAGCAAGGTTCGCTTACAGATGAACGGAAAACCGATATACTCATCCATATATTAAAAGGTTTGGATTATTCGCATCAGAATAAAATTGTTCACCGCGATCTGAAACCGGAAAATATTCTGATCGATACAAAAGGACAGGTTAAAATTGCGGATTTCGGGTTGGCGCAGGGCGTAAATGAGAGCAGGCTTACCAACAAATCTTCGATCGTCGGAACGCCGGGATATATGTCGCCGGAGCAGATTCTCGGAGAAAAACTGACCTCTCAAAGCGATTTGTTTTCTCTCGGTGTCATTGCTTATGAATTGTTCGTCGGCAAAAATCCGTTTTTGGGCAGCGATGTCGGCGCGACCATCAATAACATTTTAACTTTTGATGAAAGCCGCATTCCTGCTTCGTTGGCGAACACACCCGCGCCTTGGAATGAAATTATCGTTGGGCTGCTGAAACGTTCAAAGAAAGAGCGCATCGGTTCGGCAGGTGAAATTCTTAAGCGCCTGGGTAAAAAGGAATCTCAAGCCGCCGAGCCAATTAAAGTGGAAAAAACAAAAGGTTGGAAATTTAAGGCTGCTGCTGTTTTTGCCCTTGCCGCCGTTATCCTTGTGATTTTTATTTCCCGGCCGCGCCACACGAGCGAGATCGCAAATATTGAAAAACCTTTGCAGCAGATTCCCGATACGTCGGCGGTTGATTCCACGAGTAAAAACATTCTTTTGCAAACTTCCGTCGGCGTGAAAATGGCGGAAAAGCCGTCGGGAAATCTGCCGGAGAAATTGATTCCGAGTCCGCCGCAGGGAAACATCACTGCAAAAAAAAATCCCAACATTCCCGGCAAACTCTTTGTGCGCTGCTCGCCCTGGGCGGAAATTTTCATCGACTCGGTTAAAATCGATACGACGCCGCTGAGCGATACCTTGCGCGTTGCAGCCGGACTGCGGCAGCTCATACTCAAACATCCCGATTACCCGGCCTACATACGAAAAATTGTCATTGAACCGATGCGCACAAAAGTTGTGACGGTTAATCTGGATACTCTTTTTGGTTTTTTGAATTGCAAAATTTATCCGTGGGGTGAAATCTTTATTGACGGCAAGACGCAGGGACAGTCACCTTTCCCACGGCCAATTTGTCTGGAGCCTGGAAGGCACCTGATCAAAGTTAAAAACCCGCAATATCAGGAAGTTGTGGAATATATCCAGATAAATCGCCGCGATACGACGGAATACGAATTGGATTTTGAGC
>JAADGR010000111.1 GCA_013152225.1 Calditrichota bacterium | reverse complement strand
TCGTCGGAAAACTCTTTTTTAAACTTCTTTGTAAGGTTGGCTGCACGAGTTGCGGCGCCCAATTTATAGTCGCAAATAATTTCCCGCAAAACTGCCTTTTTGCGCAACTCGCCGGTCAAATCTTTTTTCAGCAACGAATAGCTGTTTCTCGCATCTTTGAAACGCCCCTGGTCAAAATAAAAATCTGCGACCTTGATTTTAGCAAATTGTGCCAGGCTGTCATCCTGGCTGGTTTTGGCCACTTCTTTAAAATAGCCGAGCGCCATTTCATTTTTATGCATTTTAACAGCCAAATCCCCAAGATCGAGCATGGCGTAATCGCGGTAGTGCCCACCCTGGCTATAAAGAAGATAATTTTTTAGAGCCTGCATCGATGCGGATGTATTTCCCTCGCGCGCAACAGCTTGTGTCCAAAGCCAGAGCGCTTTGTCATCCTTTTTCGTATGGAAAAAAATGTCGTCGGAAGAATCAAAACCTGGCCCGATATTCTTTTCAATGACTCGTTTGGCCTCCTCTATTTTCCCCTGGCGTAAAAGAACCCGACCCAAATTATTAATAGCGCGGCTGACATACGATGAATAAAAATAGCGATCAATAATCTGCGAATACAAACTTGCTGCCGCAGCAAGATCACCTAATTCTTCTTTAATGCCTGCGAGTTGAAAAGTTGCATCAACAACCTGTTGGCTATTTGGAAATTCTTTAAGGAATTCCGTTAGCAGAATGGCCGCTGTGTCGGGTTTTGCTATTCTTTTCGAAACCAAGGCCTTCAAGTAAAGCGCATCCGAATAAGTTTTGTTTTTCTCTTTGCTTTGCAGAACGATATCCGTCAGGCGGGAAGCGCGATCCAATAACTGCCAGTTTACGGAATCACGATCGGCTGACAAAAGTTCTGTTGCCAGGCGGAATTGCAAATTCTTGTGCAAACTATCCAGATCACCTTCCCAGGCATATTTTTTTATCAACGAATCAATCAGCACGATGCGGGTGATGGGTGATTCCAGCGAAGTCAATTGAATATCCAGAGCACGGTACGCAGCAAGGGCAGGCCACTGCGTCGCAGCAAAATTGTCGTCCAGGAGTGAAATAGTAATTTTTGCTGTGTCAAGGTGCGCCGTACTTTTTGTTGATTCATGTTCGAGGGCAAACTTTTCCGCCAGCATGGAATGACAATAACTCATGAGGTAAAGCAAATGCCCCTTGTCCAAACTTTCCTTTCCATCGGCAATAATTGCCTGTTTTAAAAACAGCAGCGCATTGGCATAGTCATGAAACGTATTGATTTGTTGCTCAGCCCATTGCATTAAAATCTCTGCCCGGGGAAGGCCGGACATGTTTTTGGAAAGTATATCGTTAAATGCTGCATCCGCGATTTGCGGCCGCGCAGGGAAGAACTTGTTAAGGAAATCCTGGCGACGAAAAGCTTCCCGGTAATTATCGGCACCGGGGTAATCCCGAAGAAACTGCCGATACGCTGTGAGAGCAGTATAATAATTCCCTGCCAGGTCTGCGCAACGCGCCATTTCCAGTTGTGCGTCATCAACCAACTTGCTTCGGGGATACATGGTCAGGATGGTGGCAAAGGTTTGACGGGCAGCATCATAATTTTTCAATAGTTCATGCGTTTTACCGATCCGAAAAAGGAGTTCATCTTTGAACCGACTTTTTTGATCATGCAAATGCATCCGCAACAAAACAAGAGCATCCGTCGAACGTGCCGAAGCGTTCAGCAAATCCACTGCTGCAAACAAGGCATCATGTTGCATTTTGTTCAATTCGCCGGTGCTGTCGCGGGTGGAAATCACATTCTGAAAATGACCGAGCGCTGTCATCTTTTTCCCGAGTTTCTCATTTAAAAAGCCCAGACGAAACTCGAGCTTTGCAAGCATGACCGGAGAAAGCTCTTCGCGAGCGATATTTGCATAACTCTCCATTGCTTTTTTGTAATTTCCCCCGGCATAGAAATTATCGCCATCGATCATCTGCAATTGCGATTTTTGTTCCTCCTGCAAATCGAGTTTCAGAGCAGCCTGAATGACCTTGTCCGAACCGTCATAATCCCCTTCTTTTTGTAACGATTTCGCAACCTTAATGGCCGCCACTCCAACCGAATCACTTTTCAAACCGCTTGCGACGATGGCCAGCAAAACGCTGTCGGATTCGCTGTACCGACCGCTTATGTCCAACAAGTTCGCTCTTAAAAGAAGTGCCTTAACGGCGAGATCATCCTCGATTCTTTCACCGACAATGCGATCCAATTCCTGTAAGGCCAGCTTTATTTTGCTCTGCTTGCCGCGGATTTCAGCAATGAGATAGTGCGCCTCGAACCGCAGCGGATGGGTTGGATATTCTTCCAGCAAAAATCGAACGGCATCCATTGCGCGCTGATTCTGGCCGGCCCGCACAAACTCGCGGGCGGCCTCAATTTGAGCAGCCGGCACCAGATCGCTTTGCGGCGAGATGAGTTTTATCCGATCAAACGCCAGGGCGGCTTTGAGATGATCGCCATATTTTGATAATATTTTCGCACGATTAAATTGAGCCTGATCCACAAAACCTGATTGTGGATATCTTAAAAGCAGACGCAAATAAATATCAGAAGCCTTGAAACTACTGTCAGCTTTTTCGTAATTCATCGCAGCACTGAACAGCGCTTCGGGAGCTTTCAGACTGGTAGGATACAAACCGGCAAATCGCATAAATTGCAGGGCAGCGATATCATTCATGCCTTTTTTTTCCAGTTGTTTGGCAAAACGAAAATCCTGTTCCTCCTGAAAAACACCTTCCTGTGCAAACAGGATGTTGCTTAATAAAAGTATCAAGATTGGCAACAAAAATACGGGGAATTTCTTCACTCTACAAAATCTCCAATTTAGCATAGGGCAGAACCAACTTTTTTTCACCTTCTTCATCAAAAAGTACTGCCAGTTTTACATTATCAGTTTGTGAATTTATTTTCAAAATCGTCCCTTTACCGAACTTGTTATGATATACACGCATACCCACTTTGAACTCGATTTGTTCCTGAGATTCATCCTCATAATTTGGCATGCGATCCTGTTCCCAAATGCTTTGCTCCCGTTTCTTTTTGAACAATTGCTGTGTGCGGCTTTCATTCGTTTGAACGTACCTTTGATCAATTTCTTTCAAAAATCGTGACTTTGCTCCACCGGGCAAATCCCCGAACCGTCGGCGATTTTTTGCCCAGATGAGATAAAGCTTTTCTTTTGCCCGCGTTGCACCGACATAAAAAAGTCGTCGTTCCTCCTCGAGAGCTGACGGATCGTCCAGGCTGCGCGACAGGGGAAACAATCCTTCCTCCAGACCGGTAATAAATACCACCGAAAATTCGAGGCCTTTTGCGCTGTGCAAGGTCATCAGGGTCACCATATTCGACTTGTCATTCCATGTGTCAATATCGCTGACCAGGGTGACCTGCTGTAAATAATCGGCCAGGGTTGTCGTGCGTCCGTTTGCATTGTTAAATTCAGCAATGGCAAGCAACAATTCGCGAACATTGTCAGCGCGCGATGCAGCTTCTAACGTACCCTCTTCTTTAAAGAAACGAAAAATACCCAATTCTTCCACGAGCATAGTCGCCAGTTCGGCGGACGAAAACTCATTTTGCAAAGAGATGTATTTTCCCAAAAGATTATGCAGCGAAATAACCTTGTCCGCTGTGCGCGATGCAATGCCCGAAACTTCCTTTGCCCGGGATAACGCATCGAACAATGTTATTTTCTTATCGCGGGCAAAAGCCTCCAGCTTTGCCACGGTCGCATCACCGATACCCCGCACGGGGTAATTGATGATCCGCTTTAAATTTACAGCGTCGGCGGGATTGGACAACACACGCAAATAGGCGAGCACGTCTTTGACTTCTTTTCGTTCGTAAAATCTGAGGCCGCCTACAATATTATAAGGAATACCTTCCACGCGCAACGCATCTTCCAAAGCGCGGGACTGGGCGTTGGTTCTGTAAAGAATGGCAAAATCGTAAAAGTTTCTATTGGCAATCCGAAATTCGTTATTTATAAAGTTAACAACATATCGCGCTTCCTCCCTCTCGTCGGAGACAGCGTAAACCATCACTCGATCGCCTTGCTGGCGCTCTGTCCAAAGCTCTTTCGAGTGGCGCTGGCGATTATTCTTCACTACAGAATGCGCTGCAGCAAGTATGTTTTTTGTGGAGCGGTAGTTTTGTTCCAGTCGAAACATGCTGCACTTGGGATAGTCATGTTCAAAGTCGAGAATATTGCGCAGGTCGGCACCGCGCCAACGGTAGATGGATTGATCGTCGTCACCGACAACGCAGATATTTTTGTGTTTTTGAGCTAAAAGCCGAACGGCAAGATATTGTGCATGATTCGTATCCTGATATTCGTCGACAAGAATATAATGGAATCGATCCTGGTAAAATTGCAAAACAAGAGGAAAAGAATTAAATAATTCAAGAGGTTTAAGCAGCAGATCGTCGAAATCCATTGCGTTTTGCTCCCGCAGACGATTTTGATATAATGTATAAACTTGAGCGGCGAGATCATCATCCGGTGTTTCTGCGGTTTCCAGAAACTCACGCGGAGAAAGCATCTTATTTTTTGCATTACTTATTTTACGAGCAAGAAGCCTTGGCGGGTTAGCCTGGACATTCAGATTCATTTCCTTTAGAATTGCTTTAATCAAAGTCATTTGGTCGGAATCGTCATAAATAGCAAAATTACTGGGATAGCCGATTCGTTCCCCCTCACGGCGCAGCAAACGTGCAAAAAGTGAATGAAAGGTTCCGATCCACATGCCGGAGACAAGTTCGGGAACGAGCTTGGCCACGCGATCACGCATTTCACCGGCGGCTTTATTAGTAAAAGTCATGGCAAGTATTTCTTGCGGCGCCGCCAATCCGTTTGCAAGCACATGAGCGATTCTGTATGTGAGCACCCGAGTTTTACCACTGCCCGCCCCTGCTAAAATCAGCACCGGGCCGTCCGTTTGCACCACGGCCTCGCGCTGTGCATCGTTCAAATCCGAAAACAACCAATCCGAATCCCGTGCCGCATTAGCCTTTGCCACGCCGTCGTGCCTCCCGTTTTTCTTTAGCAACTTTTCTCCTGATGATATCAAATTTGCGTTTCGCCCGCAAGTGCTGTGCAAGCGAAACACTAAAAATATGGCCGCCGGTTCCGTCGGCAACAAAATAAAGATAATTTGTCTTTGCCGGGAAAAGTGCCGCCATAATTGCACTTTTGCCGGGATTATTTATAGGCCCCGGCGGCAGCCCGGCATATTTGTATGTATTGTAAGGCGAATCAATTTGCAGGTCGCGATTGAGCAATCGCCGCGGCCCGTCCGGGATGATATATTGAATGGTCGGATCAGCCTGCAGCCGTATGCCGCGTTTCAGGCGATTATGATAAACGGAAGCAATGTAAACCATTTCGCTGTCGATCATTGCTTCCCCTTCGATGATCGATGCCAGTGTTAAAATCTGATTAAAAGTGTAGCCCATTTTTTTTGCTTGTTTTTGCAGACTATCGGGCACCTGTTTTTTAAATTGGTTCACCATCGTACGCAAAATAGTTTTCTCATGCAACCCATAAGTGAAATTATAGGTTTCAGGGTAAAGATAACCCTCAAGCGAAGAAGCCTTTATTTTCAATCGATGAACAAAACTCGTATCGTTTACCAGGGCGACAATCCGCGCAGAATCCACATCCAGTTTTTTTTTCAAGATCGATGCCACTTTTCTGCAATCGATACCCTCGGGTAACGTAACTTTCAAATATGTTTGCCGGCCTTCCGTCAGGTCTTGCAGGATTTTATAGTTTGAACTTTTCGGCGTCAGTTCAAATATCCCGGCCTTCAGACTGTGTGTTTTGTGCAATATTTTGGCTGCCAGAGTAAATTGATCTGCATCCCGAATGATTCCCTGCTCCGATAATTTCTGTGTTGCAGTGCTGAAGGATGTCCCCCATTTTACTTTGAAAGGCATTTTCTCAGCGTTACTGTTCGGTGAAAGAGGCCAATACAAAATATAGCCAATTGTCAAACCACCAAGCAATGCCACAAGCAAAACAAGAAGTGTAAATCCAAAAATTATTTTTTTTAATATTTTAATCACAGAAAAAAAATAGTTCCTTTCTACTATTCACATGCTTGGGTATATTTCAGGCACATCAACGCAGCAATTGATCGACAATGATAAACAGATCATAAAACGCATGCGTCCAGGCCGCAACACCAAGTCCGCGGAACAGGAAAATCACGCAGAAAGCCAAACCGATAAAAAATCGAAAAAAGAACGAATAATACGTAAAAGTTTCTGCTCCCAAAAAATGTGCCCAGGAAAACAGGATGGACGAAAAAAATGCCGCTGCAAACCAGGCCGCCCATTTTTTCATTCGAATGAATCGAATGAGTGCGATAGCAGAAACATAAAAAAAGAATGCTCTGAAAAGTAACTCCTCATAAACCCCGGCTCCAAAAGCAAGCATAACCTGAAGTTGTGTACTATTGCCCGAAAGTATAGACAACATCACAAAATTCATAAGGCGGTTAATCAATAACCCGAGAAAGACGGCATAGAAAGCGCTTTCCAGAATCATGAGAAAAAAATATTGCAACCGCAGCGGCGCCGTTTCCTTTTTCCGCAAAAAAATCGCCAGAATGAGAATGGATACGAAAAAGATGCCAAGCGCAAAAGATCCATGAATTCCAATTCGCAGTATGACTTCCTTGAGAAGCACATCACCCAAATTTCTTACGCGGATCATTCCCGCCCGGCCAATTTTAAGAGCCATCGCTTCATAGATAAGAAGAAGCGGTACAATCATAATCAGGCCATAGGCAGGTGTGCGCGTGGAATAGAAATAACCTCTTTGCGGGAATAAAGACCCTGGCAAGCGAGACAATTTACGCCTTTCTGCTGCCAACCCGCAATTTATCCCGTATGCCGATAATAATCAGAACGAGTTGATGCACCGGCTCTGAACCGCTTCCGGCAATGAGGCCTGTTACAACATGGTTAAATGAATTGAGAGGACTCATCCTGCCGGGAAAAATTTCATCCAGGATGCCGAATTGAAAAATTGTGCAAAACAGAACACCCATTACCAAGCCAACTCCCAGTGTAATCCGCTGTAACTTAAGCTGAAAGATTGCCAGAGCAGGCAAGTCATCTGCCAAATCCAGTTTCTTTTCTTCGATTCCGGGAATAAGAACGATGACAATTTCGATCAACCGTTCAATCACAAGAGCAAGTGTTAACAAATTTAGAAACGGATTGACATCCATAATCGGAGAATCTGCTGCTGTTTGCGCCGCAGCCGTGTTGGCTGCAAGGGCGATGCCGACAAAAACGAGGGTGATGATTGTTCGCGGTGCAGTGAAAAACTTTTTCATACTGACCTCCAATTGTTCAATATGTTCGTTGCCAAATCAAAAAGAACATTTAAGAGAGTAAACAGAAAATCCATTTAAAATCCAACAGCCGCCCCCTCACCTCTTTGATCCGCGGCGCCAAGGAGCCGATTTTTCGCAGCATCGAACATAATCCCTTGTGCTTCACCGATCGCACTTCTCTCCTTCAGCTTGTGCCCCATTTCAACCAACACCTGTATGGTTTTTTCGCTCAGGCCATTTTTCTCGTACTGAATCAGATCCGGCAGCCACTGATGGTGGAAACGCGGAGCATCGATTGCCTGACGAATATTCATAAAGACTTTGTACCGTACTTTTCCAGCGCAAAACACAAGCCGGCCACGCTGCCCGGAACACCAACAGCAAGATAGCCAACACGACTTTTCTGCGAATTGACCGAGCCGTCATCATTTAAATACATATCCCGGCTCGCTCGTAAGGGCGCCTTTTCCCGAAAATCAATTGTCGTTGCGCTACCATCGGGAAAACGAATGACCATGAACCCCCCACCGCCGATATTTCCGGCCGAGGGATGGACAACGGCCAGTGCAAATCCCGTCGCAACCGCAGCATCGACGGCATTCCCTCCGGCCTCAAGCAGGCTTCGCCCGGCCTCCGAAGCCAGTCTTTGCGCAGACACAACCATGCCGTTTTCCGCCGTCACAGGCTCGTCGCTCGCTGCTCTTGCAATTTGTGCACAAAAAAGAAGAAGGGTGAGCGCGTAAAATATATTTTTCTTTATTAATTTCATTTTCATATCAAAAAATTAAGTAAAGCACACTTGATTAATGAATAATGAAAAATAGGATCTGAAATAATTTTTTAATGCTCCGATTAAACGTTTTTCGTTTTTAACTTTTCATTATTCATTTTTCATTGATCTTTTGGCCGTTTTTATACTCGCAACCAGCAGCTTAATCAGTTCTTTAATTTCCGGCTCAATACTTGAATACATTTTATTTTCAATGTATTGAGAATCTCTCAACAACATGAGCCAATAATCGGTTTCGTTGGCTTCTTTCAGCGAGACACTCAGTTTGTTGATAAAATCCTTTTTAGACTGCCCAAATTCTGCCTCCCTCACCAGCGCCCCGATCGCCGTTCCTGACCGCAACACCTGCTTGCTTAAAACATATTCCTTTTTATCTTCACACAAAAACCGATACAATTTCACAATCCGCAAAGCAAATCGATAACTCTTTTCCTTCAAAACATTCTTCATTATTCGGATCAGCCCTTCAGCTTGCTCTTGACACTATCATAGTTCATTATTCATTACTCATTTTTCACTATTCATTATTCATTTTTCATTGCTCCTCTTCTGCCACGCCCGCAGTTCATCCAACGTCATCGCATTAATCACATCAGATTTTTTCGCCCAGCCGCGACGCGCATTGCCCACGCCAAGCGCCATCATTGATAAATGATGGGGATTGTGCGAATCCGTGTTAATGGATATTTTAACGCCATGCTCAACAGCTTTTTTCACATGAATATCGGATAAGTCCAGTCGGTCCCAGTAGGAATTGACCTCCAGGGCTGTGCCTGTTTGCGCGGCCTTTTCAATCACCTTATCCATGTCCGGGGAAAATCCTTCACGCCGCGAAATGAGCCTTCCCGTCGGATGCGCTATGACATCGACATATTTATTTTCCATCGCAGCCAAAGTTCGCATCGTCGGATCAGTTTTAAAAGCACTGTGAATTGATGCGACGACAAAATCAAGCTGGGCAAGGATTTCGTCGGAAAAATCAAGAGAACCATCCGGCAAAATATCCACTTCACTGCCGGTGAGTACGACAAAATCGTCATATTTTTCATTCAATTGCCGGATTTCCAGAATTTCCTGCAACAACCTCTTTTCATCCAGTCCATTGGCATAAACGGCGTATTTTGAATGATCGCAAAACGCCATAAAGGAATACCCCATGGAACGAACCTGTTCGGCCATTTCTTCAACGGTCAATTGCCCGTCGCTAAAAGTAGAGTGAATATGCAAGTCGGATTTAATATCCTGAACCGTGACGAGTTCCGGTAAAGCATTTTCCAAAGCAGCTTCAATCTCGCCACGATTCTCCCGCAACTCGGGAGGAATCCAACTCATCTTCAGCAGGCGGTAAATATCTTTTTCATCTTCGCCGCCAATTTTATCTTCACCTTTATAAATACCGTACTCGTTGATCTTATAGCCGTTCTTTTTGGCAATCTCGCGAAGATGAACGTTATGATCCTTTGATCCGGTAAAATACTGCTGCGCAGCGCCATAGCTCTCGCTTTTAACCGCACGCAAATCCACCTGAAATCTATCATCGAGCACAACGCTGCCTTTGGTATCGCCGGCTCCGAGAACCTGTGTTACGCGAGGCATGTGGGTGAATATCTCGATCACTTCACCGCCGTGATCCGTTTCTGCCAGAATATCAATATCGTGAACTGTCTCACGGCTGCGTCGCACCGATCCGGCCGGAGAAATCCGGCCTATTTTAGATCCGGCTTTTTCTTTGATATAGGAAATAACTTTTTCAACAATCGGCAGGGCAATGCCAATGGAAATGCGACTACCTGCTGTTTTGCGAAGCTCCAGTCCCTTGCGAATATTTTCCACTTTCTTTGCACCCATTCCGGGCAAAGTCGCCAAACTGCCGTCATCGAGGACTTTTTCCAGGTCATCAAGCGTTTCGACACCGAGCTTCTTATACGCAAGGGCAACGGATTTAGGGCCAAAATTCTGAATGCTCAATAATTCAAAAATGTCGCGCGGAACTTGTTCAAGCAATTCATCCAACTGGCGTATTTTACCTTCTGCCAAAAACTGATCGATCTTTCCCTGCAAGCTTTTGCCGACTCCGGGGATTTCGGCAAGTCTGCCCTCTTGCCATATTTTTTCAATGTCTTCTGTCAGATCGTTAATGGTACGGCTGGCTTTGCGGTAGGCAGCAATTTTAAACGGCATCTCTCCTTTAAATTCCAGAAGATCCGCCATCTTTTCCAAAATTTCAGCAACCTGCTGATTTTTCATCGTTCTCCTCTTAAATCTCAAAATCAAATATAGTATTATAACGGAGAAAAATCAACAAGTATTTCTGGAAAGTCGTGATGAGGGGAGTTTTAAAATGGACGTAATATCTTATCAAACATAAGCTTGCAACTATCATGACATCGATTTGAGATGCTGAACGAGATAACGAACACCATTCAAATAACTTTCAATGCCGTCACCGGAAAATTGATGAATGCAAACCGGTTTAATTACGGAAATTTTGCGAAATTCCTCGCGGTTTTGAATATCGGAAAGATGGACTTCGACAGCGGGCAGAGCAACACCTGAAATGGCGTCGCGAAGGGCGTAGCTGTAATGAGTGAACGCTCCCGGATTGATAACAATACCGTCAGCCCATTTTCGATGTTTATGGATGTAATCGATGAGATTACCTTCATGGTTTGACTGGAAAAACCTGACTTGCACTGAAAGTTCTTCACACAAAGATTGTATTTGCTGATTCAAACCTTCCAGTGTGGTTCTGCCATAAACATCCGGTTCCCGCTCACCGAGGAGATTCAGGTTAGGGCCGTGAATGATCAAAATCTTGAGCATTTATTTTAAACTTTATATTTCAGGTGAAAATGTTAAATATTTATTCATGTGCGACGCATTAGAAATACTAAACATTTCACGGTGCGTGAGTGAAAACGTATTTGCCAATGCGAGAATACCTGCAAAAACGCTAATCATGAATTTGAAGAAACCGCTTTACACAAATCTGAGAATAGCTGCAAAACAATCCAGCGTTTAAATCAGGCTAATGTTAGGTTAGCCGATTGATTTAAAGAATAAGAAAATCCGAACAGTATTACTTTTCAATGGTGAGCTTAAAAATTTCTTCAGTTGTAACAATATTTTTATATCCTTTAATGAGTAATCCGTTAATTAGCTTTTTATCATTTGTCCACAAAGGAATATCTAATTCAAGACTGAGTGCTAAATACGGAGTATCCTTAGGGTCGATATCATTACATAATAAAGAAGCTTTTTTATAATTTTTTTTCGTTATAGCAAATTTTGGAATAACTGTAATTTCAGAAAATAATTCTCTTACAAAGAATGTGAATTCGTTTCTGATATTTGTCTTGATTAATATTCTATTTTCATATTTTGAAATTTCAGTTAGGAGGAAATCAGGAACATAAATTTGTAACGCCCTAAAAATATCTATATACAACTCTTTTCCGCTGATTAGAGCTGAAAAAATAATATTGGAATCTAAAACGATTTTCATTAGAGGATGTCCTTTTTATATTCATCCCATGAAGATTCTCGTATTTTTTTTAAATCATTATAATAAGATTTCTCATCAATTTTTTTTAAACCTTCCGATACTTTTTTAAATGATTGCTTAATTTGCAGCCATTTTAACATTCGTTGAATTTCTTGTTGGATTGATTCTTTACCAAATTCAACCAAATCTTTTTCAGGAATATCGACTGTTAATTGCATGGAATACTCCTTCCTTCAATCGATGTCATAATGAATATTTCATTTATTTAATAATTTTAATTTGATGAATTATATTTTAAAAATCAAGGATACTTCTTATAGCCGACAAAAGTATGGCGTTTTTCTGAAATGCGCCACACAGGAATATATATAACAAACAATTTTTAAACTCCACTGGATATTGTCCATTTCGAAAAACACATTTTCATAATTAATTTACTGGGTAATCCAAAACATAGCGAATCGCTTCCCTCACATTCACTTCGTTGACATGGCGGACAAGTTCGGCATCACCTATTTCCCGCAGCAACACCCACAATTGTCCTTCTGTGGTTCGCTTTTTATCATTTGTCATAGCATACAAAACATCCTCAACCGATATAGATTTCGGTATTGGAGGAGGATTGAGTTTATCAATCAATCCCAGAGATATTGCTGCTTCATCCCGCGTCATTTTGTTTTCAAGCAAGGAAAGATGAACAGCACCTCGCATTCCATGCAAGATCGCTTCGCCGTGTAAAAAAATGCCGTAAGAAGTAAGCGCCTCCAACGCATGTCCTATAGTATGGCCAAAGTTCAGGATCGCGCGCAGACCCGTTTCTCTTTCATCTTTTCCGACAACATCCGCTTTAATGGAACAACACCTCGCAAGAACGGATTCTATCATTTCACCATCAACAAGGTTGAGCAGGGCAGGAATATTGTTATTGAGCACCTCGAAAAATTCCGCATCACGAATAAAACCGTACTTGATCACTTCCGCCATTCCTGCCTGCCTTTCTCGATACGGCAGGGTTTGCAAAACGTCAGGATCAATGAGTACAAAAGCGGGCTGGTAAAAAGCACCGATCAAATTTTTCCCCAAACGATGATTGACACCGACCTTACCGCCTACACTGCTATCCACCTGACTTAGAAGCGTAGTGGGAATCTGAACAAATTTTACACCGCGCATAAAAGTCGCTGCAACAAATCCTGCCAGATCACCAACGACGCCGCCGCCTAATGCAAGGATCGTGCTTTTTCGTGTCGCCCTGTTTTCGATGAGTTTGGAATATAAAAAGTCGGCCATTTGCAAAGACTTGGAGCTTTCCCCTGCGGGGACAGAAAACATCGTTGGCTTTAGGCCCGCTTTGCGCAGAATTGTCAATACTTTTTCACCATAGAGCGCTTTAACATTTTCGTCAGTAATTACAAATAATTCTGTGGTGAGATTATTTTCACAAAGAATTTCTCCCAATGATTGCAAAGCATTGGGTTTAATGTGAATGGAATAACTTTTATCCTGTAAATCGACGACGAGTTTCATACTTCATCCAAAAGTTGTTCATATATTTTTGCAGCCAGTTTTCTGGGGGATAGCGCTGACGAACTTTTAAAACAATAGTCGGCCCTGGTATAATAAGGTTCTCTTTGTGCAAAGAGGTTTTTAATTTTAGCCAAAAGCTCTGCCGAAGAAGAACTCGCCATCAGAGGCCGGTGCGTTTTTCTGGAAATACGATCATAAAGTAAATCTGCTGGAGCGGTTAAACAAATTGTCAGGCCGGAATCGGAAATCTTTTGCCAATTTTTCTCATCAATAACCGCACCGCCGCCAAGTGCCACGACCTGGTTTTTCTTTTTCGAAATCTCTCTCACAATTTTTATTTCAAGCTGACGAAAAGCAGGCTCTCCCTCCCGGGAAAAAATATCGCTGATGGACATTCCCGCTCTCTCTTCAATAAGGTCGTCAGAATCAATAAACGGTCGGCCGAGAAGTCGGGCAAACTCTTGTCCCACGCGGCTTTTTCCTGTTGCCATAAATCCGATAAAGTAAACGTTTTTACCATCCCATGGGTACATTCGGCCACTCTGCAAAGTTTCTCTTCATTTCATCAATCGAATCCCCGCCTGCCTTTTCCATAAAAGCATTGGCCAGCACAAAAGCGAGCATGGCCTCACCAACAACCACAGCCGCAGGTACAGCGCAAACATCTGCTCGCTCATGGTGTGCGTGCATAGGCAGCCGGGTGCCGGTGTCCACGGATTGCAGCGCACTGACCAGGGTCGGAAGAGGCTTCATTGAAACACGAACAACAATCGGTTCGCCGTTCGTCATTCCGCCTTCTATGCCACCGGCGTTATTGTGGCTGCGAAAATAACCGACATCCTCGTTATAAAATATTTCATCATGAACTTTGCTTCCCGGAATTTCGGCGACTCTATCACCCAGACCGATTTCCACAGATTTCATGGCGTTGATGCTCAACATAGCCCCGCCAATAATTCCGTCAAGACGCCGATCCCAATGAACATGGCTGCCGAGCCCGATGGGCACGCCGGTCACAACAAGCTCGAATTTTCCGCCCAACGTGTCACCTCGTTTTTGCGCCTCATCTACAAGGTGCATCATTTCTTTTGTAGCCTGGTCATCGGCACATGCCATTTCCGAATTTTCGACTTTTTCAATGAGTTCTTTCCATTTATCCAGATCAATCTTACTTTTGCCACTCAAACCTGATTTCTCGTCCAGGGCAGTAATTCCCGAAACAACGGAACCGATGCGAATGACGTGGCCATGAATTTCCATGCCAAATTCCTGCAAAAACTTTTTCGCAATCGCCCCCACAGCAACGCGCATGGCTGTTTCGCGCGCCGAAGATCGTTCCAGAATATTTCTCAAATCATTTTGTCGATACTTGACCATGCCTGCGAAATCCGCATGACCGGGTCGCGGCATCTGCAACGGGTTTTCCGGATTCTCAACTTTAACGGCCGACATCTTTTCAACCCAGTTTGGCCAATCCCGATTTTCCAAAAACAAGGAAACAGGGCCTCCGAGCGTCCTGCCATAGCGAACGCCGGATGTAATCCGTGCGTGATCCTTTTCAATCTTCATTCGACCGCCACGGCCATACCCACGCTGGCGGCGACGAAGGTCTTTTTTAATATCCTCTTCACAAAGTTCCAGGCCGGAAGGCATTCCTTCCAGAATGGCGCTCAGCGCAGGGCCGTGTGATTCACCGGCCGTAAGAAATCTCAATCTATTCATTAATTCCCAGTTCTGTTTTTAATATTTTCCTGATTTCTTTTAGTTCATCTTTGTCTATTTCAAAATGTTCGTCATGCCAAATCCGGACACTCTCCAGCCCCTGAAAAATCAGCATGTCCAGGCCGCTTTGAACTTCTGCCCCCCTCATTCGTGCGTCTGCTAAAAACTTTGTCATGCCTGGATTATAGACAAGATCATAGGCAAAATGCTTTTTTGATATTGCCGAGCTGTCCGGCAAAATGGATTCATTGATCCGGGGATGCATTCCCACCGATGTCGTGTTAATCAAAATATCCGCTGCGGAGATCAGATCATTCAAGACATCTTCTTCGGCATCGAAAACACTGACATCCTGAAGGCCGTATTTTTCCAAAGCCGCTCCGGCAAGCGCTTCCGCCCGCGCCCGGCTTCTGTTGACGATGCAGACGTAATGAACTTGTAATTGCCCCAGAGCATAAACGATAGATTTTGCCGAGCCCCCGGCACCGAAAACAACAACTCGCGCGCCTTTAAATCGCCCAGTATCTTCTCCCAAAGATTCGACAAACCCAAACGGATCAGTGCCGAATGCTTTGACAAGTCCGTCTTTATTTTTCAGCGTATTCGCCGCGCCAAGCAAAGCCACGGAATCCGATGTCTCATCAACAAATTGCAGGATAGACTCTTTGTGCGGAATAGTAACATTAAAACCACCCAAGCTCAGGGCACGAAGGCCGTTCACTGCTTGCTCAAGATTCCCCGGATCGACTTCAAAGGCTGCATAAGCAGCGTTCAGCCTGAACTTTTTAATAAACCAGTCATGCAGGATCGGAGAAAGACTGTGTCGCACCGGTCGACCGATCACTGCAAATATTTTTGTTCGGGAATTAATCACAGGTTATCGAATCCAGCAGATCGAAAAAACCGGGGAATGATGTGTCAACGCATTCACTATTTTTAATTAACGTCTCTCCGTCGGCGATGAGTCCGGCAATAGCAAAAGACATGGCGATACGATGATCGCCGTAGCTGTCGATCATAGCGCCGTGCAATGGTGTCGGGCCTTCAATAATGAGACCATCTTTTATTTCTTTAACATCTGCACCCATGCGAAGCAAGTTTTCAGCAATCGTAGTAATACGATCCGATTCCTTGACACGAAGTTCTCCGGCATCACGAATGATTGTTTTGCCTTTGGCTTGGGTGGCGGCAACAGCAATAACCGGAATTTCATCGATGATACGCGGTATAAGAGAACCTCCAAGCTGCGCAGCAAAAAGTTCGCTGGTTTTAGCCGTAAGGGTTGCCCTTGGTTCCCTGTTCGACTCAGATTCATTGCCCGGCGTAAAAAAAGCGCCCATCGAAGACATTGCATCCAATATGCCTGTTCGGGTCGGATTCACACCCACATTGGAAATTGTAACTTCAGATTCCGGCAGCAAGCATGTCGCAATCAGGAAAAATGCAGCCGCAGAAATATCCGCCGGGACATCGATCGCAGTGGCATTGAGCAAGGCCGGGCCTTTAACCGCAGCCATGCCTTCGGAATAATGCACTGTGGCTCCTAATTCCTGAAGCATCCGTTCTGTGTGATCGCGAGACGGTGAGGGTTCGGTGACACGCGTAATTCCCTTCGCAGCCAGCCCGGCGATAAGAATGCAGGATTTGACTTGTGCACTGGCAACAGGGGAGGCATAATCAATCGCTCGCAGCGGGCCTCCATGGATTGTCAGCGGTGCTTTGAAGGAAACGCTCTCAAAACCTGCACCCATCAACTCAAGTGGTTCAATTATCCGTCGCATGGGACGTTTTCGCAAAGACTCATCGCCGTCGATAATGCTGGTAAAATTCTGTGCAGCCAATGCGCCCGAAAGGAGACGAATTGTTGTGCCTGAATTTCCTGCGTCCAATGTCTTGGCAGGTTTTTGGAACCCGCTTGTTCCAACGCCTTGCACAAAAAACGCTCCTGCCGACTCCCGGATTGGAACGCCGAGTTCTTCAAGGCATTTCTTTGTGTGCATAACGTCCTGCGCCACGGAAAGACCGGTAATGCGACTTTCTCCCTTAGCCAACGCGGATAATATAAGTGCCCGATGAGAAATGGATTTATCACCCGGCAGCGAAATATCACCTCGCAGGCATCGAACCGGTTTGATCAGCTTTTCTGTCATGGTTTCACCTCTTGTTGCATTCCAGGCCTTTTTCTTTTAAAAGTACCATTGCTGTTTCTCGTTCTTCTTTTGTGGAAAACGCCAGTCTCATCGTGCCCCCTTCATCCTCGCGAATTTTCAAAACCTCGATATCTTTGATATTGATATTTTCCCCGGCCAGGGTTTGCGTAATAAGTGCAAGCATGCCGGGTTTGTCCTGCACCGACACAGACACTTCAAACTGAGGACGCAAAAAGCCTTTTGTATCTTTTGGGATCGACAGGCGGTTGCGCGCAGCGTTCTCAAAATATTTTGCTAATTCGGGAGTGTTGAGCAATTCGCGAACCTTTTTCAACTCGTTGATATACTCGTCGATAAATTGAGCGATCATATCCGCATTTGTTTCACGGATATGTTCCCAAATGCCGAATGGACTGGAAGCGATGCGTGTCATATCCCGGAAGCCGCCGGCAGCCATCTTCAGGAAATGGGGACTCTCTTCCTGCTTTCTTGCTGCGAGGTTCATGAGCGCGACAGATGCCATTTGCGGCAGATGACTGACAGCCGCAGCAATTTCATCATGCAGGCTGGGAGACAGCAAAAGAACTTTGGCGCCGACGAGTTCCAGCAATTCACCAAGTCCTTTTCTCGTTGATTCACGAATGGGACGACTGGGCGTTAAGACGTACGTCGTATTCTCAAAAAGAAAAGGATCAGCCGCTTGTACGCCGCGCAGTTCAGAGCCTGCCATGGGATGGCCGCCAATAAAGTCGCAGTCGGCCGGCAGATGAATGTTAGCAGTTTCAACAATCTTTCTTTTTGTACTGCCTACATCTGTTATCAGAGTGCCCGGTCTGACAAAATTGCCAAGCACTTGCAACAATTCTAAAATCTCAACAATGGGTGTGCTTATGAATATTAAATCGGCTTCTGTTGTCGCTTTTTGCAAATCCTCACGGGCAAAACCTTCGTCGATGACATTTTTTTGCAACGCTCTTTCAACAACCTCCGGGCTGTCAACACCAATGAGCGTTCCCTTGAAACCTTTTCGTTTTAATGCCAGGCCCATAGATCCGCCGATGAGTCCCACACCGATGATTAAAATACTTTTGAACTGTTCGATTTCACCCATCTCGGTTTCTCTTTCAAATAGTAAATATAAATAGCAATTTTTAGATCTTTTTTCCAATCGCCCAGGCGATCATTCTCAATTCTTCCATCAACCGCGCAAATTGTTTCGGATAAAGTGACTGCGCACCGTCCGACAAAGCCTTGTCCGGATCGTGATGCACCTCGACAGCAACGCCATCGGCACCGGCGGCAACGGCTGCCCGCGCCATGGGTGCGACCTTGTCCCTCAGCCCGGTTCCATGGCTTGGATCCGCAATGATCGGTAAATGGCTGAATTTTTTCGTCACCGGAATGGCGGATAAATCAAGAGTATTTCTTGTATATGTTACAAACGTTCGGATACCTCGCTCACATAGAATAAGATCATAATTCCCACCGTCCAAAATATACTCTGCAGCCATTAGCAATTCTTCGATCGTTGCAGCCATTCCTCGTTTCAACAAAACAGGTTTCTTTATTCTGCCAAGTTCTTTTAATAAAAAAAAATTCTGCATGTTGCGTGCGCCGATCTGCAAAATATCAACATACTCTACCATCACTTCAATTTGACTCACATCCATTACTTCGGAAACAGTTGGCAGGTTAAATTCTTTGCCTGCGGCATGTAACAATTTCAATCCTTCAACACCCAGGCCCTGAAAAGCATAAGGAGATGTTCTGGGCTTGAATGCGCCGCCACGCAGAACTTTAGCCCCGGCTTCTTTAACCTGGCGGGCAATTGTAAACATTTGTTCTTCATTTTCCACAGAACAAGGCCCGGCAATAACAGGAACATATTCCCCGCCAAAGGTTGCGCCTTTTACCTCAACGATGGTATCCTCCGGATGAAATGTTCTGCCGGCAAGTTTATATGGCTCGGTTATTCTTATTACCTCGTGGACGCCATCCATTATTTCAAATTCGCGCAAATCAATGCCGCGCTTATCCCCGATAGCCCCCAAAATTATTCGGTTCACTCCGACGACGGAATGTACCTTGAAACCGACATTCAACAAATGGTCGGACACGGCATCGACCATTGCTTGCGTCGCATTTTCTTTCATCACAACAACCAAATTAACTACCTCGCTTTCTGCAAATCACGACAAGCTCGAATAATCTCGACGTAAATATTTCTCACATCCTGGTCGGACAATGGTCCGGCATTGTTTGCAACAATATTTTCAAGAATTTCATGCTCACGTTCAATATTAATAATAGACATATTCAGTTCATTCTTAATTTCACCAATTTGTGCAGCAAGATTTGCCCGCTTATTTAAGAGTCGCAAAACCTCTATATCCAGTTTATCAATCCCGGATCGCAATAACTCCAAATCCATCAAAGTCTCCAATAAAAAAGCCCACTATTTAGAAAGAAAATAGTGGGCGGAAATGCTTACGATATTTCGGTCAGCTTTAATCCATTCCGCTCACTCGAGTAAAATAAAAGTTGTAAAAAGAATAAAAATGCATATTAATGACTGCGATTGATTTCTGTTAGTTTAATCTTTATGAAAGGAAAGAATTTAAATCAAAAGAATCAAGTAAATTTTCATTTTTTATTTTTTCGCGGCGTTCTAATTCATAATACCCAAGATTCATTTGTTTGCGAAAAGGTTTTTATATTTTTTCACCACGTATTGCTTTGCAGCTTGCTTAATCCGCGCTATAGGACACTGTAAACTTTTCCGTTTCCATAACCCGGACTGATTTGATATCGACTTTTTCCGGCAAACGGTCACGAATCCACTCATAAATAAAGCGTGCAAGGTTCTCGGAAGTTGGATTTATCGCATCGAATGGTTCGACTTTATTGATCAGATGATGATCGAACTGCTGAAGACACTCGTCGAGATAATTCTTTAACTCCATTAAATCGATGACTATTCCGGATTCATCCAATTCCCCGGAAGAAATTGTCAGTTTCACTTTCCAGTTATGCCCGTGTAAATTGCTGCATGCACCGGAATAATTCATCAAACGATGTGCTGCAGAAAATCCTGATTCAACGGTCAGCTTGTACATTAAAATATCTTTCTGATTTCTTCCAATTCTGACGAACTTGCGCTTCTGTCTTTGGCCCGGGAACACAGGTTGAAACAGTGGGACGAGCAAGACAAAATTGCAAAAAGGATACCCATGTTTTTTTTCCTGCGCTATATCAAACAATTTTTCTTTAAAACAAAAAAAGCCAGAAACTGATTCCGGCTTTTTTCAAATTTGTTGCAACAGATTCTTATTTCCACCTGCGAACATGTTGCAGAGAACCGATGTGCGTGCATAACCTAAAAGTCAAAGTCAGCAACATCACGATCAGCAAAATCTGTAAAAAAGTTCCTCCACGCAAATCTCCAATCTCTATGAAAAGAAAGAGTGAGATCATCCACACCACCGCAGCAAGTAAATAGTGCAAAACCCCTTTGCGGATACGATATTCAGCGCCGCAATACCGACAGGTTTTTTGTAGCACGAAAGGTTCTTCAAGCAAATGTTGCGAGAAAAGTAACCGCTTTCTACAACTAGGGCACCGACGTCTAAACATAGAAGCCTCCTCTCTGTGTGTGGCAATCTCCCCCGGATTTGTCATTTACATTTCGTCTGCATTCTCCTTTACTTTTTTAATTGCAGTAATTATGTCATTCATATCATTACGAGTTCCCAGCAGCATATTTTGCGTAAACCAGATAGCTTCCTCGGAGCACGCTTTTTCCGTCTCAGGACAATCAAATGATGCATAGTCCACAGGCAGGTCGATGGTTTTTCCGCGCGGGCCAAAGGCTTTGTTAAGAAAAACCGGTTGTTTGTATAACGGAATGGAATAACCCGTGCTTGTCGGAATTCCTTCCTGCTGCATCGCTTCGATAAATTTTTCTTTCGGCTTGTTGGCAAACGATTCCTTTTTATATCTGAGAATATATAAATGAGAACCATGGCTGGTAATGTTCTCATCATCGGCAAGAGGTTCTATCCCTTCGATCTCGCCAAGATTTTCATTCAGGTAGGCCAAATTTTCCTGGCGGATTTCTTTTTGCTCGTCATAGCGTCCAAATTGCGCCTGCAAAACAGCGGCCTGGAATTCGGTCATGCGCGTGTTTCCGCCAAAATAAAAATGTTCATACCAGAGGCCATCCTCACTGCGGCCGCAGTTATTATGAGAATGCGCCATCTTTGCCACCATATCATCGTTCGTTATAATAATCCCGCCCTCACCGGCATTGATATTTTTTGAGGATTGAAAGCTAAAACATCCGGCATCGCCCATTGCCCCGAGGCGATTGCCTTTCCATTCCGCACCCCAGGCCTGTGCAGCATCTTCGATGACTTTGAGGCCATGCTTTTTGGCCAAAGCCAACACCGCATCCATGTCGATCGGACGACCGGCAAAATGCACCGGCATTATCGCCCGGGTGCGCTCGGTAATGGCTTGCTCCGCTGCTTTCACATCCATATTATATGTCTCGGGATCGATATCCACAAAAATAGGAATTCCTCCCATATCGATGACTGCGGATGCAGTGGCGATAAAAGTATAGGCGGGCACAATGACCTCGTCACGTGCAGAGACATCTGCTGCTATCAGTGCCAGTCTCAGGGCAGTGGTTCCGCTGTTCACACAGATTCCATGCCGGGCGTGTTGGTAAGTCGCAAATTGCTGTTCAAATTCTGCGGTTCGTGTACCGCTCAAACAGCCCCACTTGCCGCTTTTCACCACATCCGTTAAATTTTGTATTTCTTCATCACCCCATACCGGCCATACCGGAAAATCTTCTGTGCGTACAGGTTTGCCGCCTTTAACCGCCAACTGAGCCATACAAGCCTCCCTTTCAATTCGTTAAATAATTTTCATTGTTGATAATTTCTGTTTCAATTCTTCTGCTCCAAGAAAATGAATCCCTACCATACCCAGAGATTGCGCTCCCGCTACATTATCTTCTCTATCATCGATAAAGATACATGCGTCCGGTGGAAGGTTAAATTTATTCAGAGCGTGATTATAAATCTCTCTTTCAGGTTTCAAAGAATGCGTTTCAAATGAAGTCGTTGGGTGTTCGAATACCTGTAAAAGGGTAAAATTTTGCATGATGTAGTTATAGTGAAGCACATCCGTGTTGCTGATGATAGATATCCGATAGTTTCGCTTCAAAGCCTGCGCTATTTCAAAAACATCCTTTTTAAGGTTGAAAATATTCACATAAGCCTGGCGAAATTGATCATAATTTATTTTGAAATGGTGTTCTCTAAAAACCAGATCATAAAATTCGTTGGAAGCAATGAGACCACGCTCAAATTTTTCAGCATCCGGGAAAAAATCCGTTGCTGTCTGTACAACGTGCTCAATACTTTGTCCTGTATAAAGTGCAACATTTCTGTAGAATTTTTTAACGTGCACGTTAACGAGAACGCCCCCCAGATCGAAAAATATCACCTTAAACTTGCGAGAATTCACATCGACGTTATTCAGCTTTTTCAGTCAAGCCCTCCGTTGCAAAAACGATTATTTGCCGACCGTAGATTTTTGCTCACTTTGCGGAGCAATCGTCAGTGGATATGCGTCGAGTTCCATTTCCTTCAAAAGTTTGATCAACTTTTTTTGCTCTTTTTCACCGCGCGCTACAAACTGCACACTGCCGTCTCCCTGGGAACCAACACCTTTCCCGCCTAAGGTTAAATCGACGAATTGGGGGTTGCTCAGCACAAAGTGCAGTTTGGGAGAGAGCAGTTCCTCAGGACATGCCGGCGCCATAAACAAGTCGAAAAACCTTTGCGCCTCGATCATCAGAGAACCTATTTGTGAAACGTCCCCTTTTGCAAACGCTTCACGCGCCCTGAAAAGAATATCCTTATTGACCGGACCTAAATAATAGCGAACGTCCTGCCCTACTTTACCGCCACTGTTGGGATAACATGCATTTAAATCAGCCAGAATCTTTTGCGTATTTTTCCCGGCATTCAAATCAGCCACAACCATGTAAATATTTTTAGCAAGAGATATTTCTTCAACATCCATGCGCTCGCCATCGAACGTTAAGAAAACCGGGGTACTGCCGTAAGCACATGCCTGATCCATCCTTCCGCAACGTGAAGGTGTCAAAATCTCGCCCTGGTAGGCAATTTCCATTTCACCACGTTTTGTCAGCTTGAGATCATACAGGTAATTAAAAGCCCGTGCAACCAGAACGTTGTTGGCAGCAGAAGAAGAAAGGCCCTTGCGAATAGGCAAGTCCATTTTGTAGCTGTTAATTTCGACGCCTTTTACATTATAATGGCACAACATGTGATAGGCAACACCAGCTGTGTAACTATAAAAGCCGCCTTCCTGGGCAACTTTGAGCAGGGTGCTTTCTTTCATTTCAATCTCATGAGGGCCGAGCACTTTGCCGTCAGGCAGGGTGGTTGTAATCACCAGTTTTAAAGGGTGGCGCTTCACTTTCGCATATATTCCCTGATTCGTACCTACAAGGAAACAGTATCCTTTGGGAATATTTGAGTCCAGACGCCCGCCGGTAGCCGCCGGCCCAATCGGAATGTTCACCAAAAAGACAAAGCCTCCCCGGAACAAACAGATCAAAAGTATCCACAAACGTCCACCCTTTTTAAGATTATTCCATTCTTCACGACCGGCATATTGCCAATTAATTGACCATACTTTTGACCAGTTCAACGGCAGAGGCAGCATCGGCTGCATAGCCGTCCGCACCAATTTCATCAGCAAAGTTCTGGGTGAGCGGAGCACCACCGACAACGATCTTCACACTATCACGAGCCCCGATTTTTTCAAGATTCTCAATCACGGAACGCATATTCACCATAGTTGTGGTAAGAAGCGCTGACAGACCGATGATCGTTGCATTGTTTTCACGGATTGCATCAGCAAATTTCTCCGGAGAAACATCCACACCGAGGTCGATGACTTCAAACCCGGCTCCTTCCAGCATCATTGAGACAAGGTTTTTGCCAATATCGTGGAGGTCGCCCTGGATCGTACCAATGACGAATTTTCCAATGGGTTCAACGCCTGCTTCAGCTAATTTTGGTCGCAAAACTTTCAATCCCGCTTTCATAGCTCTTGCTGCGATCAAGACTTCGGGAACATAAAATTCATTGCTTTTGAACTTAACTCCAACCACATTCATTCCGGCGATTAAGCCGTTATTCAACACACCTGCAGGAGCCATGCCTTCATCCAATGCCTGTCGTGTCAATTCTTCCGATTTCGGGGCATTCCCGGAAATAATACAAGACGCTAAATCCTCTAACACTGCCATACGACCTCCGTTAAGTTACCAGTAAAGTTTCTTTGTAATCTGCCAAACAGTCTGTTTTGTGGAAATCAATATACAAAAGATACGAAAAATTGTCAAGCTCCAAAGCACCGCAAACTCACAATTGTTCCAAAAATATCAGTTTCAACCTTCATCTATTGCCTTGAAAAGCGCACCCACGGAATCACCGTAATAAATTGCCTTGATCGCATCGGCAAAGAGCCGGGCAACAGAAAGCACCTTGATTTTGGGGCAAGCTTTCAGGCGATCGGCCGGTAACGTATTTGTGGTTACGAGTTCTTCAATGTCGGATTTTTCAAATTCCTCCATGGCATTTTTGCTGAAAAACCCGTGGGTACAGCAAGCGAAAATTCGATTCGCGCCATGAGCCTTGAGGAATTTGGCCGCCTCCAGAATAGAACCACCTGAAAGAATCTCGTCATCTACAAGCAGAACATCTTTTCCCGTGGCATCACCGATAATATTATTAATAACTACCGTTTCCTTATCACCAAGGCGTTCCTTATCCAAAATGACCAGGGGCAGATTTAAATGTTTAGCAAATATTTTCGATCCCTTGGCGCTGCCAACATCCGGTGCGGCGACCACGGCGTTGGAAAGGTCTTTGGATTTATAATGATTCAACAAGTTTTCCGTTGCCAACAACTGATCCACGGGAATGCGGGAAAAGCCCATAATTTGCGGTGAGTGCAGTTCCATGGTTAAAATACGGTCGGCGCCGGCTGTTTGCAACAAATCCGAAACAAGCCGTGCGGTAATCGAAATTCTCGGCTCATCCTTTTTATCCGATCGTGCATAAAAGTAATATGGAAGAACTGCGGTAATACGTCCTGCGGATGCATATCGCAACGCATCAATTAAAATCAACAATTCTACCAGGTGCTCGTTCACTCGTGGCGAGGCCGTCTGCACGACAAAAATGTCATCATTGCGAACATTCTCTTCAATCTTGACCTTGATATTTTCATTGCTAAAGCGATGTATTTTTACTTTGCCGTGTTCAATGCCCAGGCACGAACAAATTTCCAGGGCTAATTCCGGATTACTGCTGCCAAAGAACACTTTTAAATGATCGTGCATTTTGCCTCTTTATTTTGCATCTCTGATGATGGGCTAAAATTGTCTGATGAAAGGCCGGATGGCGAATAACAGATGCCGGATTCCCGTTATCCAATTTCCGCCATCTTGAACAATTCGTAATAACCGTCGGCAATAAAGTGCGCATCTTTTATTTGCAACTTTTCTCGTAAAAACTGAATTCTGTCCTCAGACTCATCGGTCCCGGCATTTTCGCTGAGCACGGCTTCAAATTCGATAAAATCACCCAAGCCAAAAACCTTATCCAGATGAATACGGACATTCTTCCACAAGTACAGCGTTCTCGATTTTTCCACGACCAGATCAATTTGCAGTGCCAGTCCAAGAACACGTTTTAAACTTTCGCCGGAATGCGTTTGAAAAAGTGAATAATCACTTATTCTTGCCCCTTTCTTGCCGGGACGTCTGTAAAAAATCAATTCTGCCGATTCACCTGCTACTTCACGAAGTTTCAATTTTCCATCAGGAATTTTGAAATAGGTATCGACCTGATGATGCGTCCATTCTTTTTCAATGCCGAGAGATTCGACGATTTGAACAACCTGCACCACATCAGGACAATATGCTTTCAGTTCCAGATTTTTCATTTCATTCCTGAAACTGCATGCATTTACTTCCAGTAGTCTCTTTTAAATTTTTGAAAATCACTAATGACGACGCGGTGTCCATCTTTTTTCAAAAAACCCTGATGTTCAAACACCGTCATAACGCGGGAAATCGTTTCGCGGGCGGTTCCGGCCATGTTGGCCAAATCCTGCTGCACCGGAAGCTTTGGGATAATCATCGTATCACCACGAGGATAGCCGGTCTGCTCGGCGACATGAATCAATGTTGCGCCCACGCGACCGACCGAATCGTGGAGGGTAATATTTTCAATTTGCAGATCACATTTTCGAATACGGTTACCCAGCACTTTTAGCAGTTCGATAGCGATCTGCGGGTACTTTTCGAGGATCATCAAAAATTCGTTTCGCCGCAATGTAAGAAGCTCCGAAGATTCCATGGCGATGACTGTCGCTGACCGTCCTTTACCGTCGAGCAACGAAAGTTCGCCGAAAAAATCCCCGGATTTGAGCATGGTCAGGATCACTTCCCTTCCCTCTTCGCTTGTGCGCGTTATTTTGACCGTACCCTTGAGGATGATGAAAAGAGTTTGTCCCACTTCTTCTTCAACCAAAATAACCTGGTCTTTGGCACATTCCCGACGCACACACTGATTCACAATTTGTGCAACTTCATCATCGTGCATCTTGGAAAACAAAGGAACATGCTTCATCAATCTTACAATTCTTTCTTCAGCCATTCCGGATTCCTCTAGTTTTTTTCATTTTCCCCCGGACAATAATTTGCAGGACGCAAAGGTATAACTTGCTTTATTCTACCCGCTTACCTTGCCACAGGAAGACACTCTTTATAAATTTCTTCAACCCGATCGACCATTCGATTCATCGTAAAATTTTGCTCAACTCTTTGTCTTCCGTTCTTTCCAAGAGCAATTCGCTTTTTTGCGTCCATAATTAATTTTCGAACGGCGTCCGTCAATTCACCG
>JAADGR010000193.1 GCA_013152225.1 Calditrichota bacterium | reverse complement strand
AAGCAATCTCATAACTGCCTGTAAAGCATGAGATTGCTTCGCTCCACTCCGTTTCGCTCGCAATGACATGACAAAAACAGTAGTGTTACAAACTGACCCTTAATAAGTTTCTCGTCGGGAAACCTTTTCCACAAACGGATAGGTGATGACAGCCCCGTACGGTGGGGGTGCATAAAGATCAATATTCGCCGGGACGATAAACTCCCTGCCTTCACTTAAAGCCGGTACATCCTCGATATGTGAAACAAGTTTACCTTCTTTGTTCCTGGTCGCCGTTATCACCGTTCTGATATCGATATGCGACGGATTACCGTTCATTTCCGGAAATACCTGTATCCATTTAATTTGATTAAAAGAGCCGCTACGCAATGTCCATGGTTTGTCGTCATCGCTGGGTCTGGGCGTTGCGCCCCAGCTTCCCTCGCCGATGAACATGGTGCCGTTTTTGTCGTCACGAATAAAGCCTTCGCTGCTTCCGGGCTCGTTGCTCGGCCGGACGGGAAAAGTAATTTTCGACATGTGCGAATCCCCTTCAAGCGCGATATCCAGGCCATATTTGAAAAATAAAGGCGCCCATTGTTCATATTGAAAATCTTTGTTTGGTTTTCTGCCCGTGTGCGGCCGAAATGGTTTGTGGTACGCAGCAAAAATATATTTAAATTTTTTATGAGATTCAAGGTCTCTTTCCAGCCATTTTCGCTGAAGTCCTTCGGGATTAACCTGGCTGTTCAACGCAATAAAATGGAAAAACTTGTGGCCGAAAGAAACGGAATAAAAGATATTTTCATCATCTTTGTTTTGATAGGGCACATTGAAAAGCTTGTTCAAAACGCTTTTGTCTCCGTCCTCGTGATTTCCATGTACCGGCAAAAGAGGAAAAATGCGGCCGTCCTTTGCAATGGTGAAATTCGCCCAATCATTTAACCACAACTGCCATCGTTCGGCACTGGTACCATTGCCGCTGCAATAATCACCATCAAATATGACAAAAAGTGGTCGCAACCTGGCAACCATCTTATTGGAAAGTATTCCCGCTTCGTGCGCTGTGCCGGAACTCTTTGTATCACCGCCACAAATAAAAGTAAATGGCTTGGGGCGGGCAGGTGCGGTTCTGAACCAAAATCGTCTGCTCATCGATTCGCTGTCCCTGATGATAAAATAATAAGCACGATCCGGTTGCAGCTCTTTGAGTTTCGCAAAAGTATTATTCATACCGCGGTAATTGGGGACAATTCTGGTTGGTTTTTGCGAATTCGGATATTTCATCCAATCGCGGCCAAAGTCTTTCTGCCCGTAATAAACGACCGGATTGTTTCCGCGTAATTGATCCCAGGCAATCGTAACCGTTGTCATCGGATCATCATTCCAGACAAGCCGGTATTTTCCGGTCGATGAATTTTCATCGGCAGCGGCAGCAGAAAAAATACAGATAAATACAATTAAAAGAACACCCAAAAAAATAGTGTCGGGTTTTTTTCTCATTTCATCTCCTCACGCCAAAAAACCGGATTATCCAAAATCATTGGTAACTCTAAACTGTGTTACGTTCATTTATCTTCTAACTGTGTCATTGGGAAAACTATTTCATCTTTTGATGATGAATCGCTGCTAAATTTTCTTTTGTTTTCAGATTTGAATTTGTATATTATTGATAAAATAATTCCTACTTGCCATTGCTGTCGTTGCGAGGAGCGTAGCGACAGCTTGCCCCGAATTATTTGGGAAACAATCTCCTCATTCCCAATTACCTGTGAGATTGCTTCGCTTGCAATGACACGCTACTGAGGGTCGCTCTGCTAGCAGTGAAAAAGTATCAAAAGCCTTCCAACACATAAAGGTCATACTATTTTTTGAAAATATCAAGTTCATTATTTTTCTTTTAAATCTAAAACGGGAGAAGGAAAGATGAAAGACAAAATGAATCGACGAAATTTTCTTGGCACAGCAACTCTTGGTCTGACAGGCGCGGCAGCAAGTTTGAGCGCCAAATCCTATTCACGGGTAAAGGGAGCGAATGACCGCGTTAACATCGGCTTTTTGGGCTGCGGCAGCAGAAGCGGGGGACACCGTCACATGGTTGAAATGTCTCTTAAAGACAAAAACCTTGGTGTAGTGGCTGTATGCGATATTTGGAAAAACAATCGCGAAAAAGCCGCCTCAAATTGCAAACGAAGGTATGACGCGGATGTGAAGCAATTTAAATACTCTGAAAACATGCTGGAAATGAAAGACCTCGATGCAGTCATGATTGCGACCGGCGATTTTCAACATGCCAAACTTCTGGCACAAGTTGTAGAAGCAGGCAAAGATTGCTATTGCGAAAAACCAATGTCGACTGATATGGAAGATGCAAAATTGGCGCGGAAAGCGGTTTTGAACTCGAAGCAGATTGTGCAAATGGGTTCGCAGTGGGTGAGTGATCCAACGCAAATCAAAATTCGCGAGATTGTTCGTTCCGGAAGATTGGGCGAGATCACTAAAATCGAGCAGAACTGGAATGATAACAAACCTCGCTGGCATAACCCGAATGATCGGGATGTTGCAGCCATCAGGAAAGAAGATACGGACTGGAACCGCTGGCTGCTGGGCAAACCCTACCGACCGTTTAATCCGTGGATGTATTTTGAATTCAGAATTTTCCGCGATTTCTCCGGCGGCATCACCAGCCAGTGGATGAGCCACGCCATCGGCCTGGTGCATTTTTACACCGACACGGCCATCCCGGACACAATGGTCGCCAACGGCGGCATTTTTGCCTGGCCGGATATTCGCCAGAATCCAGACACGTTTCAGGCTCTTGCCACTTATGAAGATCAACATATATTATATTCTTATTCCTCAACTTATGGTAATCGATTTGGTGATTATTCCATTATTCGCGGCAAAGATGCGACATTGTACGCACAGGGCGGCGAAGGCAGTCCGCGATGGTTTTTTATCCCCAAACCGCTAAAAGGCAGGAATGAATTTTATTATGGCGGATTTGAAGAAGCCATTAAAGAGGGAAAAGTGCAGCTTGTTAAGGTGGATGAGTTTGAAGGAAAGTTACCTCCCTACGGTCAGAGCGACGACAGTAAACCCCACTTGGATAATTGGATCGATCATATTCGATCCCGCGATCCGAATACAAACGGGAACATCCACACGGGTTTTTGGCATGCGGTCGGTGTGATTATGGCAACAAGAGCGTACCGTGAAGGAAAGAAACTTTATTGGGATCGGCAAACAGAAGAAATTGTAGATCATCCGGTTTATGAGAGAGAGTGAACCCTTTTAACAAGATTCCATCCTGAATGACTTGCCGGAGAAAAAACCGAGAGTCATTCAGTTGGAATCTTGTCGGGTATAAATTAAAAGCTGGAACGTTTCTGATTTGCCTATAATCATTAGCTGGGAAATTTTACTTTTCACCGAAATGGCTCTTTCGAGCGGTTTTGTCCCCATAGAATCCTTCTTCAAAGTAAATACAGTTCTATTCCGCGGCTCAATTTCCGCTTGACTTCTTTAATAGATTCAGTATATTGAATAAAGACGGTTTTTAAATTGGGGAAATGATGGAACCCATTGAAGAAAAGACAATATCTTGCCCCTATTGCGGAGAGATAATTTCCATTGAAGTCGACTCGACGGGAGGGATGAATCAAGATTTTTTTGAAGAGTGCCCCGTTTGCTGCCGTCCGATAGAAATTGTCGCCAGGCGAGACTATGAGGGGAATTTATCTCTGATCATTAAATCAGAAGATGATGTGTAAGCATCCCTCGCAAAGCCTCAAAAGTCATGTTCCCGTTTGTCAATTGACGAAACGAAAACTCTTGTGAATTTTTATCAGGCAAAAGACTGATCGTATAGATAGCCTTTGCTGACAGCATATTTTTTGAGACTTTTTTGCAGCATTCTTCTCGCACGGAAAAGTCGGGACATGACTGTTCCGAGAGGTATACCGGCCTTGTCGGCAATTTCTTTGTAAGACAAACCCTCAACATCCGCCAATACCAGAATCTGGCGAAAGCTTTCAGTGAGTCGGTCCAACGCTCTATTCACATCATCATCAAATAATTTGTCATAGTTGTTTTCGTAATAGGCGTTTTCAGTAATCGGCTCGTTAAAAGTAACATCATCCTTGATAAAAAACTCGACCTTTTCCAAATCCACTTGTTGCGGTGTCCTTGCTTTCTTTCGGTAACCATTAATAAAAGTATTGGTCATTATCCGCGATATCCAGGCTTTGAAATTTGTCCCCTCTTCAAATTTATCGAAGAAACGATAGGCCCTGAGATAGGTATCTTGAACCAGGTCTTCAGCTTCTTCTACATTTCTGGTAAAATGCAGCGCTGAAGTGTAGAGATTATCCATGTATTGCAAAGCAATTTCTTCAAATTTCTCTTTTCTTCCATGATTCAATAGGGTTTCATCTTTCATAATTGAATTCCAAATTTGTAACAAACCAAACAACTTAATTTGCACACTTTTTAGATGTTCCTGTTTTTTAAAAGATTCAGTTTTTGATGAAACGGCCGCTGTTGCCCCGAGCAATAATTAAACCATAACTGACTGGCCAAAAGACTTTATACAATAAAGCTAATGTATTTTTTTAAAATTGCAAGTCAATTTTTTCTAAACAGATCAAGTTGTAATTAATCCTTTGGCTTTTTGGAAAAATATTTTTATAATAGTTTTTACAAGAGTTAGGAATTATATTATTTAACGAAGATTCTGAACCCTGGGAGCGATTATGAAGACAGAAACGAAAAAGACAATCCCGGTTCTGCCGAAACCGAAAAAATGGCAATGGTTAGGAGGAGAATTCATAATTCGCCCCACAGTTACGATCTATGCCGAAAAAATACACATAGAACATGCGAAAGATTTGCAGACTGTGATATCCAAAGAGTCGGGCATTACTTTGGATATCACGGATTTGCCAAACGATTTTTCTGAAAAGCCCGGGTTGGTTTTTCTTTCACAGGGCCGGTCCGCACACTCGCGAAATATTTTGCAGCAATATCAAATCGATTACAATGAAAAAATGACCAAAGAAGGATATGTCTTAATTATCTCGGAAAGCAGAGTATATCTCTGCGCCGAATCAAATCGGGGGTTTTTTTATGGCGTCCGGACGCTGCAATTTCTCATGCGCACAGCAAAACAGGCCGGAGTTTTGCCGGCTCTCGCCATTGCCGACTGGCCGGAGTTTGAAATGCGCGGCGTAACGGACGATATCAGCCGCGGGCAGGTTTCAACC
>JAADGR010000460.1 GCA_013152225.1 Calditrichota bacterium | reverse complement strand
CCACAAATGAAGGGACGGATTACTTTTAAGTTCGATGACAATCCGCCGGTGAGTTATTTTCTTCTGCCGGGCCATCGTGAAGATACGGCAGTTATCAATCGTTTTGGCGTTTATAACATGCAAATTTACACAGGCAGTCTGGAATTCTATATTGCTGATTTGGTTGTAAACGGTGAAAAAATCGAGTTGTTGCAAGATCCCCATTGGGACGGCAAAGGTAATCGCGTGACTTTTGAGCAAAACGATTTTCATGCCCGACAGAATTTTGGTTATTCGCAAACCAACTGGGCGGGAAAAGCTCCTGGTGAAATAGGCGGTCGTTTCTGGGGGACAGAAGTTGTCGATCCGCTACATGGCTATTATGCTGATGATATTGGTCAGCTTACCCTTGATGATCCAATTTCGTTTTCCGGCTGGATAAATTTTGTGGAAGGTGCTGTCGATGGCCGCATGTTGATCGGCTATTTTAACCGGGCGGCGAGAATGGCGGATATCAAAGGGGAATACAAAGGAAATCCACCACATCAATTTTTGGGTATTGAAATTATGGATCAAACCCGTCTGGGATATTCATTTACGGCGGTGTGTTCCCCGCGGCAGGATATTGCGTTTGAGAAACGTGGTCCGGTCTATATTCCGGATCGTATTAAGCGTCCCTTTTCATTCCAGTATGATCCTGATGCAGGTAAGGCAGGGCGCATTACCATTACCCTTGGTGAGCAATCTTTCACTGCCGATTTAACTCTGGAGCAACGCAAAATAGGCGCTACGTTTGATCGCTTCGGCTTGCTCAATCCGCGCAAAGGGGGAAAATACGTCGATGTCTATTTCGATGATTTAAAGTATGTTGTGAAACGTCCGGCGAATTTTAGACCGAAGTTTCATAAGCAAAAAATAACAGTTGTGCCTTATCCAAAATATGGAAGAAAATACGAATAGGGATATGCGAATAAAATAAAGGGTAAAATCATTGTTTGGATAGGTTAGGAGAAAAGTGAAAGCTAAACAAAGGATCATTCTTTTTTGGTGTGTGAGCTTTATTTTTTTTATTCATTATTGTTTTTCTCAGACTGAAAACAAAGCGAATTCTGCTAAGACATTGAAGGTCTTTATTGATTGTGCAGATTGCGATTTTTCATATTTCTGGAATCGTATTAGATTTGTCAATTTTGTCCGCGACCCGTATCTGGCGAATGTGCATGTGATCATTGTTGCTCAAAAGACGGCAAGCGGTGGTCGTCGATTCACTATCAGATTTATTGGAAAGAAGATTTTTAAAAATATTGTGCAAAATCTTTACTACACTTCAGCGGAGACGGACACCAAGGATCACATGCGTCAGGGATTGGCGAAAATATTGGAATTGGGATTAGCGCCTTATATTTCCCAAACATCCATGGCAAATTTGCTTAAAATTGAGTATGACAGTCAACAAGCTGATTCGGTTCGAGAACTGGGGAAAGATTCCTGGATGTATTGGGTTTTTCATTTTGGTGTTGAAGGCGAACTTGAGGCAGAAGAAACCCAGAATAAGTTTAATCTTGTCAATGAGATAAGTGCAGAAAGGATTACGGAAATCTGGAAGATTAGATCGAGATTCAAGCATGAATATGAGCGGGAAAATTTTAAGGAAAATGATGAAAAGATAACGGGCAAACGAAGCGAATGGGAAGCTGATGCTGAAGTGATAAAAAGCTTAAGCGATCATTGGTCGGTTGGAATTTTCGGCAACGGAAATTCATCGACTCGAAAAAATCTAAACTTGAGCTTTGGATTTGCTGTTGGCGTTGAATACAATTTTTTTCCCTGGGAGCAGTCGGACCAAAGAATATTTTCTGTTTCTTATTCTTCTGGAATCCGATCATATAAATATCACGAAGAGACTCTGTTTGGCAAAACAGCAGAAGAATTATTTCACGGCAGAATGCGAATTGAACTTCGTCTGATCCAACCGTGGGGAGATGTGAATACAAGTCTGGAAAATTTTCACTATTACCATGATTTGACAAAATATAGTTCTAAACTTGAGACAAAGCTCGCTCTGCGGATTACTGAAGGTTTAGCTTTTACACTGGATTTGGAGGTAGAAAGTATTCACAATCAATTGTATCTGCCTAAAGGCGAAGCTACGTTAGAAGAAATTTTATTAGAGCAGAAACAGCTTGCCACGAATTTTGATTTGTCAATTAGCTTTGGATGGCGATACTCTTTCGGTTCAATTTATAACAATATTGTTAATCGAAGGTTTTGAATGTTTGAAATTGAAGATTGGGAGGAATCACAGATGAATAAATATTTAAGGAAATTTCTGTTTGTTTTAACTTTATTATTAGCATGTTTTTCTTGCTCAAAAAATCCAGAAGAAATCGGTGAATATGCCCCTAAAGACGCGTATTTAAAAGGATCAAAACATCCCTACTATGGAAGCGAAAATGCCTGGGATCAGCGTTTTTTCAGCCCGGAACGCACGAAGAGGCTTTACAAACGCCGGGGTCAGCGCGCCATGCTGGATATTGTAAAGGGTAAGCCGGAAAAAGCAGCAAAATATTGTGAAAAACTTCTCGCTGCGGATCCTGGCGATCTGGAAGCGATGTTCAATTTGGTCGTTGCTCAAACTCAAATACAAGAAATTGATAGCGCATTCGAGACCATGAAACAAGCGGTTGCCGCTGGATTGCCCTTTTCTCGATTTTTAGCCGGACCAAGGGATTTGCTTAAACCGCTTACTGAAAACGAAAAATTTAAAAAATATGCTGCTGAACATAGCATCCAACTTCTTCATGGTCCAATGCTGGGATGCTTAACTGATCACAGCGCTAAATTCTGGGTTCGTACTCTGGATGAGGTATCAGTTCAGGTAATTGTAAGCACTTCAAACAAACTAACCCGACCAATCAAATCTAATGTTCATTCGACCAATTCCACAAGGGATTATACAACAACCGTTGCTGTCAACGGGTTAAAACCGAATACTGAATACTATTACGATGTCTTGTTGGACGGTAAAACTTCTCTAAAACCGAAGTATCCTTCTTTTCGTACTTATCCGTCCAAAGGCAGCAAGGCTCACTTTAAAGTCGGTTTTGGAGGAGGAGCTGGTTATGTACCAGAGCATGAAAGGATGTGGGATGTTATTAAAAGCCATGAGGTGAGTGCTTTTCTCTTTCTTGGTGATAATGTCTATCTCGATCTGCCACAAAAACCCAATGCTTTTCATTATTATACTTATTACCGTCGCCAATCACGGCCCGAATTCCGTCGGTTAGTTGCTTCGACGTCAATATATGCGATCTGGGATGATCATGATGCTGGCATGGACGATATCTGGATGGGACCTTATCGGGACAAACCTGTCTGGAAACTACCTTTGTTCTATCAATTTGAGGAAAACTGGAACAATCCGCCTCATGGCAATCCGGACTGGCCCGGCGGTTGGTTCAGCTTTTCCATTGCCGATGTCGATTTTTTTATGCTGGAATGCAGGCTCTATCGGACTAATCCGTACGATAAGAATCCTTCTATGCTGGGGCCTGTTCAGAAAGCCTGGCTGCTTAATCAGGTTAAACAATCAAAAGCGACTTTCAAAGTGTTGATCTCATCTGTTCCCTGGGCTTTTTCAACCAAGGGGCTTGCTCATGATACCTGGAATGGATTCCATGAAGAACGAAAAGAGATTTTCGATTTTTTGACTGACAATAAAATTGACGGCGTTATTTTGCTTTCCGCTGACCGTCATCGCTCGGATGCCTGGCGAATTGAGCGTCCCAATGATTATCCATTATATGAATTCGAAAGCTCCCGGTTAACCAATCAGCATAAGCATGAACTTATGCCAGGCGCGCTATTTGGGTATAACCAAAAACAGTCCTTTGGTCTGCTCATATTTGATACGACAAAACCGGATCCGACTGTCACTTATCAGATAATTAGTATTGATAATGAGATGATTCATTCGTTGACTATCAAAAAAAGTGAGATTTCGCAATGATGAAATTTCTTAATAGCCCGCCGATGACTCAGATGACACGGATTATCACGGATTCTTTGAGTGTTTTATCCGCGCAAATCCGCGTTATCCGTGTCATCTGTGTTCTATTACTGTTTTCTTCCGCATTTGCTCAATCTACCTGGACTGAAAATTCTTTCCAGGATTTTATCGACGGGCAGTTTTTGGATGCTGGCAGTAATCTTTATGTGTCGGCAAAAGGAAGGATTCAGATAATCAATCGGTGGGATTTTAATGGTGATGGTTATCTGGATGTCCTTTTGCCTGCAGGACACGGGCATACGGAGAAAGAAAATACCTATATCTATTTCAATAACGGAAAGGATATCGACGCCCGATCTCGCATCGAACTGCCCGGTTGCGGTTCCAGCGATGGTTTGGTGGCTGATTTTAATAAAGATGGCTTCAACGACATTGCCATTGCCAACTCCGCGGATAGCCATTATCGCTGGGTGGATGCCTGGATTTATTACGGGTCGGAAAAGGGATTTTCGGCGCAAAATCGCGCTGAACTTCCAGCATTTCAAGCAAAGTCTATCGCTGCCGGTGATTTCAACGGCAACGGCTGGCTGGATCTGGCAATCGCCTGTCAATGGCAGGCGGGCACAACCGATAAGCCCGAAGGTCCCCAAATGAGTTTCATCTACTGGAATTCCTCGCGGGGATTTCAGCCGGAAAATCGTCTGCCTTTGGTCTTTGACGGAAAAGGAGCAAAAGCGTTTGCGGCGGCTGATCTGGACGGGGACGGAAAAGATGACTTAATCGCAACCGCGACTGGAAACACCTACATTTTGTTGTCCGGGCAAAAAGCTTTTCGCGATTCCACAAAACGAGCAAAGATCCCCTTATCTGGGAGCGCGATTGCTATTGGAAATGTCAATAAAGATGCTTTCCTGGATTTTGCGATCTGCAGCAAGAATGGCGTCGTTGTGCTCTTTGGGAGTGAGACAAAATACTCTTTGAACAATTCTTCCAAACTTCTGGTGGATGCGCCATCCGACGTGGTTCTTGCAGACATTAATCAGGACGGATTTGATGATGTTATCGTTGCCAATAACAAATCTCCCATCGGTGCCACCTGGGTGGATTCCTACATTTTTTTAGCTGATAACGGAAAATTTTCTGATGCAAATGTTATAAAATTACCGACCCTGGCAGCGACCGGCGTGAGTGCAGGGGATTTGAACGGAGACGGTTTTCCAGAAGTTGTTTTCAGCAATCAAAGGGTTACCAATCAATTAAACATTTGCTCTTATGTTTATTGGAACGAT
>JAADGR010000066.1 GCA_013152225.1 Calditrichota bacterium | reverse complement strand
GCTTTTTGCTTCATGCCTGCCGGAAAATCCGATTGATCGACGATTTTATTCAGATGGGAAAGATGGCGGTGCTGATGTTCTTCCTCATAAAGGACATTAAATTTTGTCGAAGCGATATTTTGTTTGACAACTTTTACCGCTTGAATTTCAAAATTATCGAGCCGGAGTTTCTTCAACTCCTCATTCAATTTATCGAATTCCAGACCGGCATCCAGTAAAGCGCTGAGAATCATATCGCCGCTGATGCCGGAAAAACAATCGAAATATGCAATTTTCATTTATATTACCTGTTTATGAGAGACGCAAAGTACCCGGCCCCAAATCCGTTATCAATATTGACGACGGTGACGCCGGGGGCACACGCATTCAACATTGTTAACAGCGGGCCAATGCCGTTGAAACTGGCACCGTAACCGACTGAAGTCGGCACGGCGATAACGGGTTTGTCGACAAGGCCGGCCACAACCGACGGTAGCGCACCATCCATTCCCGCAACGACAACCAGCACATTGGCTTTTTCTATTTTATCTTTTTTGTTGAGCAGACGATGTAATCCGGCCACACCCACATCGTAAAGACTTTCCACGTGATGTCCCATAACTTTGGCCGTCACAACCGCTTCCTCGGCGACGGAGATGTCCGACGTGCCGGCAGTTATAACCAGTATAGTTTTATCGCGGTCAATTCTTATTTCTTTTCCTTTATACGGAATAACAATCGTTCGGGCAAGTTCATTAAATTCGGCATTCGCGCGCGATTTTTTTATCTCCTCGTACATTTGCCTGTTTGTGCGGGTAGCCAGAACGACGTTTTGCTCGGCCAGTTTTTCCATTATTTTGACGGCCTGTTCCGTGGTTTTGTTCTCACAAAAAACCACCTCGGGGAATCCTTTTCGCAATGCCCGATGGTGATCCAATGTGGCAAATCCCAGGTCTTCAAAAGGAAGTTTGCTCAAATCCTGCAGTGCGGTTTCGATTGAAACCTGACCGTTCTGAACGCTCTGCAGGATCGCTTTGATTTTATCCTTGTGCATTGATTAAAGCGTTTAACGCCCCACTTTTAAATTCCTGATAGTCTAACTCTTGAAAGCCAATTTCGCGAAATCGTTTAGTTATTTCAAAAAGATTATCTTCAATTTTCCCCAAATCCGGTTTATTAACTTCTATTCGTGCCTTTTTCCCGAAATGGCGTACACGCAGTTCCCGAATGCTGAACCCTTTGAGATAATCCTCAGCCTCTTCAATTTGCGCCAGTTTTTGCACCGTCACCGGATTGCCGTAAGGAATTCTGGAAGCAAGACACGGGCTGGCGGGTTTGTCCCAGACATCGAGATCGAGCCGCTTGGCCAATTCGCGAATATCGCTTTTGGTGAAACCTGCATCGCGCAACGGACTTTTAACCTGCTGCTCATCTGCTGCCTGCAATCCGGGGCGAAAATCTCCGAGATCGTCAATGTTTGTGCCGCTGGCAATATATCGAATGTTTTTCTCCTGCGCAACCCGGAAAAGTTTGTGAAACAATTCGGATTTGCAGAAATAGCACCTGTTTGTCGGATTTTCTATATAGTTCTCATCGTATGTTTCTTCCGTGGTAATCATCATCATGTTCGCACCGATTTTCCCGGCTACCCGCTTGGCCTCGGTGATTTCTTTTCTCGGCACCGAAGCGGAATCAGCCATAACGCCGATAGCATTTTTTCCAAGAACTTCAGTAGCGACTCGAAGCAGCAGGGCACTGTCGATGCCCCCGGAATAGGCAATAACAAGTGATTTGTATTCCCTGATCTGATCTTTTAGTCTCATATACTTTTTTTCAATGTCATCCATATCATTCCTTTCTCGAAAGATAATTTTACAATGGCAAGTGATTGTTCAAATACAAAACTTCTACTAAAAAATCAAGTGTTTTTCAGGGGAAGATGCTTTTTTTCATCAAATCTTCATCATTTTATTTTATACTTGTACTTAAGAAATGGTATTCGACCGAAAAACTAAAAGGAGATGCTATTATGGAAAAGAACAAAAAGGATATCCGACAACTTCATGTGGAACTGGACCATGTGCTGAACGATGCAGAGCATTTTTTAGTAGACCTTAAAGGCGAAAAGAATAAAAAAGGTCTGGTTAAAAAAGATATTCGCAACTTGAAAGAACATTTACAGCGTTTGGTTTCGCATTTGACGAATTTAGAAGATCAAAGTGCCCATTGAATGTCCTGCTCGCAGGTATTGCCGATATTTTCCAGACGGCATCGTACCATCCTGAGTGACTCTTCCTTGCTGCAAAAAATGAGATCGGAAGTAGAAACGGAACGGATAAATGCCGGGCAGGTTGGAGGGAATGTTTTTAAGCGCTGTTTTCACAATCAATATAACAATAAAGGAGAAAAGAAATGAACACGAAACTATTTATTTTCATCGCGCTCGTAACAGTAATGCCGATAATTGGATGTTCTCAGAAAAAAACGCAGGCACAAGCAAAACAAAAAACGGTAAAAGAGGAAAAACCTCTGGGCTTAAGTGCGAGAAACAGAGGGATATTGCCGGATTCGTTGAGTCTCCCTGCTGATTCCTTGCAAGCTAATATTGCAAGACAAAAACAAGAATTACTGAAAAAGAAAGCGAAGCACATCCAAGAGGCGATGGATGCTGTCGAGGGTACGCAGGATGCTCTCGCAGCACTGCAACACGGTGAAAAAGACAAAGCCATGGCCGTCCTGACGCAAGTTGACGGGAAGATCGATCTATTACTGGCACGATATCCTGAGGACAAGTTGATTCCCATTGATGCTTCCGTGGATGATTTTAATCTTGTTTCCAATTTAGATGCTGTTAAAAAAGCACGAAAAGAAGCTAAAAAGCTATTGGACAAGGGATATGTACAAGATGCCCGGCACATTATCGATCAATTGGTGAGCGAGATTCGTGTTACTACCGTTTATTTACCCATGGATACTTATCCTGATGCGATCAAAGAGGTAGCAAAGCTGCTTAATCAAGGCAAGGAAAATGAGGCATTACGAGTATTGCAAACGGCCTTGTCTACACTCGTTGTAGATGAACAAGCTGTGCCTGTGCCGATAATAAACGCTGAAGCGATGATCGAGACCGCCTCGCAAGTTGCCGACACAGCAAAAGTTCAAGCACAGGGTTTGCTGAGAGACGCCCGGGGCCAGCTTGCAATGGCAAAGGAACTCGGCTACGGAAAACGCGATGGCGAATACAAAAAAATGGAAAAAGAGATAAAGTCTGTCTCAGAAAAACTGGCAAATGGCGAAAAAACAGGTGACCTTTTCCATCGCCTTTTGAATCATGTGCGTGCTTTGAAGAAAAAAATATAAAGGCATGAAGCAGCGCTTAAAGTTCAATTTTCATCAAACGTTCATTTATTGACATTATCTTGAAAAGAAATTAAAAGAGTATTCTTAGACTCTTTAAATAACAAGTTATTAGCAAACCTTACAAAAAAGGAGAACCATCATGAAAACACTAGGTAGTATCTGGCGAAAATCGGTTGTTGCGATTTTTGCATTCGTTTTGTTGTTGGGCCTTACAACGGTCAATGCATCACAATCTTCAAAAGCCCTGCAGAAGCGTATTGAGGACGCCATGGCAAATTACTACCCGCAAGATTTTAAAATTAAAGTCGGGAACAATGGAAAGGTGGGAATTAGCGGAGATGTTAATTCGTTATACGACCGCTACCGGGTATTTGAAATCGTTTCCACAGTAAAGGGTGTCAAAGAGATAGATGACAATCTGGTCGTTGACACACAGATGATTCCTGATGCAATGATCGCAGACAATGCCAAGATGATATTAGGAGAGATGCATTCTATTCTGGAACCGGAACGGATTCAAATTAAAGTAGATCAGGGCGTGGTATTTCTGGATGGAGAGGTCAGTTTTCACAGGGAGAGATTGGCGGCTGTATCTATGATCTCCCAACTTAAAGGTGTCAAGGGTATTGTGGACCGAATTAAGCTGCTTCCGCCTAAAAAGGCTGTTAGCGACAGTAATTTAAGAATTGTCCTGGGTGATATTATGGCAAGTCGATTTGGTATTGAAAAAAATGTTCAAACCAATGTCAAGAACGGTAATGTCACTCTGAACGGTACCGTCAGCACTTTGTGGACTAGAAGGCAGATCGCAGAAGAGTTTTCCAAAGTAAAAGGTGTCCGGAAAGTAGTAAATAATCTGAAAGTAGTGGAAGAAGAGTAAAAGGCACTGTACATTAACGCTTCGGGATATAGTATATCCCGGAGCGTTTTCACTTGCAAAGTGCGTCGCACTTTGCAGTAAATATTACCTCATCTGATCTTTTAATTTCATACTTTTGTTCATCGTCATCCATATCATTCCTTTCTCAAAAGATAATTTTACAATGGCAAGGGTTTGTTCAAATACAAAACTTTTGCACAAAAATAAAGTGTTTTTCAGGGGAAAAAGATACCAATGGTGCAGAAAAAGGTTTTGGGGAACACTTTGCAATGAGCTTTTTCCTTGACATTTACGGTATTTATCTTAATTTTTTAGTGTTAATGAATATAGGATTAACTATATGATCACTTTGCAATTATTAAATAAAATTGTTAGGATTATTGTAAAAAAATATAATCCTGAAAAAATAATTCTTTTTGGCTCTTATGCTCAAGGTAAACAGGATGAAGAAAGTGACCTTGATTTATTAATAATCAAGCACTCTGATATTCCTCGATATAAACGCGCATTGCCTATCAGGAAACATTTAAGGGGAATGAAAATACCGATTGATATTCTTGTCTATACACAGCAAGAAATCGAAAAGTGGAAGAGTGTTAATACTGCCTTTATTACTCAGATCATCGAACAAGGGCGTATCCTATATGAGCGACAAAAATGATTTAATAAAAGAATGGATTCATAAAGCTGAGAATGATCTGGGAATTGCAGAGCTTGCCCTAGAGCATGGGGCTGAATTTACGGATGCAATTTGTTTTCATTGTCAACAGGCTTGCGAAAAATATTTTAAAGCTTACCTTGTATATTTGAATGTAAAATTTTCTAAAACTCATAGTTTGGCCTTTTTGTTAGACCTGATAAACGAATCTGATCCGGCACCAGACAAAATTTATGATATTGCAGGGGAATTGGAGGGTTATGCAGTTGAAATTCGATATCCGGATGATTGGTTTGAACCAACAATAAATGATGCAAAGGAAGCTTTTCAAAATGCCGAAAAAATAAAAAGCTGGGTACTTGATAAATTAAAGGACATTTAGAGAAAATATTAATTGCTCACTC
>JAADGR010000122.1 GCA_013152225.1 Calditrichota bacterium | reverse complement strand
ACTGATCATTATTATAAAAGCTTCTCTCCTGCCGGATGTGATGACGCGTGCGAGGGAAAGCAAGATCAACCAGCAAAACAGAAATTCCCTGGAAAACCTTAAATTAAAAATTCAACAAATAAAGAAATCCGATCTGATAAATCAAAATGCATTGAAAAGCCCGGCCCCAGAAACAAAAAATTATTCTCCTGCTGCTTCAGGCTCCCAGTCTTTGCGTTATAATAATCAAACGCCCAAGAGCCAAAATAGCAAGAGAACTGTTACACCGGCAAAAAAGACAATCCGAAATTCAACCAAAATTTTTAGCGGTACTATAAGAAAAACTCGAAAGGACCTGGCTGTCATCGATTGGCATAAAAACATGCGCAGGGAACTTGCAGCCGGTACTCGAGTTGCGGTGATGCGAAAAGGAAAGAACGGGCAATATGCTCTAATCGGCAAACTTGAAATTGTCAAAATTGCAAAAAACCTGTCTCTGGTAAAAAGATATGCAAAAGGAAAATATATCTGCCCACCATTGAGGGCAAGTGATAAGGTGGTTGCTGTTCTTTAATGTAACTAGGCCTTAATGCAGAAATGTGATATGCCAGGGTAACAATCAGGACTCGGAAATATTAAACAAACCCCAAGATATTATTGCGAGCGAAGCGAAGCAATCTGAATGTCGGCTAAAGTGCTGTTTTATGAAGATCGCTTCCCCGATAATTCGGGGTGAACTCTCGCTCCGCTCCTCGCGATGACATGCTTTTTGACTTTTTACGAATTACTCATGCATGAGTAATTCACCAAGTACTAAAATGTCGTTGCGAGCGAAACGAAACAATCTGAATGTCGGCTAATCCTCAACCAAATCTCTTGCAAAATTTTATTCACTCAATCCCACCAAGCGATCTTTCTCAGCACAAAGAGCATTGGGAAACTTGGCGGCACCATCTTTCGCAGCCGGGAGTCCCAACGATAATCTTTTAAATAGCCTTTTCTGGAATATGACGAGCCGGTTAGTCCGACAGCCCCGCGCGACTGCTGAATAAGACCGCCGTACAGGTGCAAAGTTCCATAACGGTCTGTGTTATAATGATAAACCCAAAAATTCTTGTTATAACTGGTAGAAGGGTTCATGGTCATAACAGTTGCCTGAATCGTCCTGTCCTGGTCGTGCTGGTTGTTCGTGACAATGATATTTCTGGCTGCCGCCAGCCCGATCATATCATCGGAGTTGGGGTTGGTTTGCGGGTTGTCGGCATAAACGAGATCGTCAGTAACCTTTATTGACCCACGGGTTGCAACTGTCACGCGTCCGTTTACCGTCCCCTTGACTTTTACTACAGGTCTGTTGCTGTTGTAGTGAATGTAAATAACACCATTGGTATTGCTCAAATTATATGTTGTATAAGCACCGGAAGGAGGATTGCTGCTTGAATTTTTGGAGGCAATTTTGACTGTGCCGTTGGACTGAAATTTGAGCCATGCATATCTGTTATTGATATAAATGCCGCCGTTTTGCGCATCACTAATCAGTTCGGGCGGAATTTCGCTCGGCATAGTCAAAGCCGGGACTTGCCATTCAGTACCTCCTAAAAACCGAGGATTAGTCGAACCATAGGGATATTCCCGATAGGGATGATAGCTGTTATAAATTTGATGACTCGTAACTTTGCCAAAGAATACCGGCGTACCGCCCATTTGAAAATAAGTGTTGGTATGGACCGGCCCACGGAGCGTATCTCCGCTCCAAAACCAAATATTTCCTTCATGATTGCTAAAGTAAGCGTATCGTGAAAATGAAGGTCTGGTTAGCAATACGACAACGGTGTGCGTATCGTTGTGAAAAGTCCCAATGGATGTAACGCGTACCTGGGTTGGGCCCAATGTGGCATCCTGAGCTTGTCTCTCAATATAATAGGAATACCGGCCATTATAAAGAGAGATATCGTCGGCACTTTGTGTCGAGGTTACATCCAAAGTTAAAGCATTAAGAGCAATGTTTGCGCCGCCGTTGGCAACATTTCTCGCCATCTCCTCGTTGTATTTGTCGGTTACATTGATGACACTATCTACCACTGATCTGCGGGCCTGCAGACGGAGCGACATTGTCGAAACTATGAGACCGAATAAAATGAGTGAAACAACCTTGTCCATTTTATAATCCTATCTTTGGATTTGGAATTCTAATCATAAAAGGTGATAAATATTTTTTTCTATTGAGACGCACCGGCATTTCCATATCTGACCAATAGATTTTTGCAAGTAAACCGCGTCGAATATCTCAATCCTCCGAATTTTCCTCTAAAGCCACTGGTTCTGCTGGTCACCAAAAGCAAAGCAATTTCTCGTATTTTGGACAATGAATCGGAAACCACAGGCGTCGGCAAAAGAGCTCCGTATTGATTGTAATAACGCAGTCGAAAGCGCGACACGCCCAAAGCTCCGCCGCCATTTTCTGCTCCATTCACCCGGCGGATGAGTATTTTATCGTTGGGATTAGGTGTGCGCGTGGCCGCAGTCAGCAAATATTCCACCCTGGTAGAATCATAGACACTGCTGGGATTGCGATCATAGGAAAAAATTATATGTGACGAATCCGCTACAGTAATTGCTGCAAACGGATTTATCAGCCCATGCCCAATTTTTCTGAAATCGTACTCGATAATATTGGTCATGACATGTGCGTTTTCCTGAACATTTAAATCCTGCGTTGTCGTGATAACGTGTTCGCGAACGTTAGAATCGACATTCATAGAAATTGCCAGCAGAGAGCCGAGTATCACAAAAGCAATTGTCAAGTCCAAAAAAGAATTCATTGCAGGCCTCGATTTATTCCGTATAAAAATAATGATATGCAAACAACCGTTTGAGCTTTAGTGTATTCGCCGGAAGTGAAGTCAATGCCGATGAGGAAACCGACACGGTCATTCTCTTGTAATAGGTTCTGTTTGAGGTCGGCACATCCGGATGATTCAGCGTAACATAAGAGACATCAATATTAATCGTAAACGGCACCGAAGCGGAAAGAGTATCTGTAATGGAAAAGTTGTCGAAATCATCGACATCATCAAAGTTAGGATAAGACTCACTCCCGTCCGGCCCCAGGTTAGCAGATGTCACAAATGAGCTGGGAATGGTTGCCGAGGGATCCTCATCAAACCGACAGGTTTCCGCCTCTTCAATGTATTTTTCACCAAGGGCGATGGCTTCCATGATCATAGAACTTTGGGTCATAGTTGTTACGTTCTTCACTATCGAGTTATTCAAAGACAATATAAAAGTGGATAAAATAACCAACCCACCAATAGTAAATAATGTATGTCCGAAGCTCATAAGGCTCCCTTTCAGTCTTACCAGTTCTGTATTTTATAGATTTTTTTTATTATGCCACCGGCCTCTTTGCATATCGATGTTCAAATAAAAAGCACTCACCCTAAAAACATAGGAGCAAGTGCTTTTCGGGAGAGGTTGAGGTCTTGAATCTTTATTGCCATTCCAAATCAGCCCGCGGCATTTATCGAGTATGCAAAAATTACAAAATCAAAAATTCCTCAAATCGTTTCATTTTCCGGCGGCCCCTTGCAGATGAATAAAAACTGTCCCGCTCGCGCGGCCATTGGGGCTGTTCAAATCCACCGTAACCTGGGCTGTCGTTGGCTCACCATTAACCGGATTAAGGTCATTCAACAAATAAGTGACATAACTTGTCGATCCATAGCCGTACATGCTTGCATCTGCCATTAAATTTGTTGCAGCAAGCTTTCCGGCGGAAGATGACGCAGCTAACGATGAACCTGCCGCAGGAGGATTTCCATTGATATCATATACGCGAATTTGTATGGCTGCCGATTCACCAATCGCCAGGGACGTTTTGTTCGCCGTTACTGTAAATAAAAGAATCGGGCCGCTAAAGACCGCCGCACCGGTTGTATAAACAGTTGCATCGTTGCCAAACTGATCCCGGCCATGGGTTGTTGCCAGCACATAAGCGACGCCGTCATTTTCACCATAATCGTCTGCGCTGTTTAGCACCTCTCCACCCTCAAAGTCGGGCACAATGATCGGCAGCATGAGAGATGCATCGTTCGGGTTTGGAATCGTATGGGGTGAAAGCGCTGTCCCATCCTTTGGCACCAGGTAAGGCCGCGGATTTGCCGTTGTCAGAACGGCTGCTCCTTCACCAGTTTCATCGGTTCGAACGTCGGTAGTCACAATGCCGGCCGTGGATGTCAAATAAACAGCAGTGCCCTGTTCCACCGGATTATTATATTTATCACCCACAAAAACACCGAGGTTAAACTTTGTGACATAATTCCATCCCGCCAGATTTTTATAATCAAAGGACAAAGTCATGTGAGTTTCGACGTTATTTTTGTCATTCGGATCAATCCAGATATAAGGAGGACCTGAACGGATAACGACATTGGTCGTGCGCGCTTGAATCTGGGGATAATCCACCAATTCCGCTTTCATCTCAACCGTTCCCGACTTTGTGCCTGCCCGCAATTTCACACTGGCTTTGCCCTCAAATGTTCTGATGACCTGCGATTCCGTTGTTGAACCGGCAACACTCGGGTCGATGAACTCGCCGCCTCCGGGGCTATTTTGCAGATAAAACCTGACCTTTACGTCCTGACTTACCGGCTGGCCGGTAACGCCCAAAATAGTTGCGGTCAGAATCGTCTGCTCAATATTTCCCGTCTCTTTCACCCAGATAAAATTAGGTTCTGCAGAAAGGTTAATGCTGGTTGGCATATTATCGAAAAAGTAAACATCCAGGTTTTTGCTGACCGCACCAAAAGTCGCCGTTACATGGGCAATGCCTGCCTGCGTTGTCGAACTCAGTGTGGTTAGGGCCAGTCCTTCTTCATTTGTTACGGTACTATTTGGTATCGAGCCGAGATCGGTGCTGAGACTTACCAGAGCGTCGGTAACCGCAACATTCGCTGAAGCTAATTTTATATGGATCGTAATCTTTGCAGTCGATTGCCCGTCCGCAAGAATGGAATCCGGTGTCGACGTGACCTCCATCCAAATCCCCAGTAATTTAACCTCGTGTGTAGAAGATATTGATCCTGTTGTCGCCGTGATTTTCGCAACAACATCCACGTCTCCCGCATCGCCCGTAAAAGATACAACTGCTTTACCCGACGCATCGGTCGTGGCTGTCGGCGTAATGCTGCCATGGGATGAAGTGAAATTGACTGTCGTGTTGGCCACGGGCTCGTTGGATTTGTTCAAAACAGTAGCAGTGACCTGGATGGCAGAAGAACCATTGCGATAAACCTGTGCATCGCCGGAAAGAGATAAAC
>JAADGR010000123.1 GCA_013152225.1 Calditrichota bacterium | reverse complement strand
TCTTTGATAATGGCGAATTTGTAGGAAAATTGCGTTCCAATGTCTGTATCGCTGAATTCTTTGGTGAGTTTATATACATTCGCCGTTTCGCCGGCAAAAAGTTCGTCTGCGTTGCCGCTCCAGCTATTGAAATCTCCGCGCACAACAACCTTGTCCGTTGCCGGGTTAAACGTCCCCAGTTCTTTTTGCACACCCATATTAACCTGAAAAGTTACCAGGTTGGTACCGGCAAGAGTGGGCACAATTTTTATCAGTAAAAGAAATAAAATAATAGAAAAGAAAGCTGCTCTTCTGAACATATCGATGCTCCTTTTTGTGCGTTCATGTTGATGGTTATAAAACAATGTAGTGAAATCTATTATTCAGAGTAATTTAGAAATACGGCTAAATTGATTTTTCGCAGGTTATTTTATTACGTGACAGATAACTTGTTGACTTGCAAAAGACTTGACAATTCTTTTAAACTTGTTTATACTATAGCATGTGATCTGTTCATTTGATATCAGTTGACCTTGCTCAATTTTTTAGCGACCTGTGCAGTTCGCAGGCTAATCCCCTGACCTGCCGAAGATAGTTCATAAATTCTGAGGAAATGGCAATGAGAAATAAATTCAAAAATTATTTCTTTCCTTCGCTGAATGATTTTAATTTTTTTCGGATTATATTGATAATATTTATCGGTACATCCTGCTTGCCTCACTATTTATCCGCTGCGCAGGCAGATGACACGACAAGGGTTCTTTTGTTAAATTCCTACCATCAGGGCTATGAATGGACAGATAAAATTGTGCAAAGCATCAGATCAAACTTGAAAGATCCCAATCTGAATCTTCAACTATTTATTGAATACATGGATACGAAGCATTATCATTCTCAAAAATTTTTTACCCTGCTAAAGAAATTATACGAGTTCAAGTATCACAATCTTCATTTCGACCTTATCATCATCTCCGATAATTATGCGCTGGATTTTATAAAGAAATATCGACTCCAGCTTTTTCCAAAAGTTCCTGTTGTATTTTGCGGCATAGGCGATTTCAAAAAATCAATGGTAGCAGGATATCCCAATATAACCGGTGTGGTTGAGAACTATGATCTCGTAGCAACAATTAATTTGGCTTTGCGTCTGAATCCGAATACTGAAAATATTGCTGTCGTCTGCGATGCTTTTCCTGCGGGCAAAAGCCATCTGGAACGCTTTCGGGAAATTGTACCAAAATTTAAAAACAGGTATCGTATTATCGAAATTGCGAACTGGACGAAAAAAGAGTTGCAAGAAAAACTTTCGCAACTCCCGGAAAAAACAATTGTACTTCGGCTCTCTTGTAAGGTGGCGCGCGACAGACAATCTTTTTCTGATGCAGAAAAAGGGGTTTTATGGGAAAAGTATTGTCGTTTTCCTACTTTTGTATCGATGGGCAGAGGAGTTGAACATGGGGCGATCGGAGGGATTGTTAACACGCCGGAACTGCAAGGTGAAACAGTTGTAAGAATTGCAAAAAAAATTCTTCATGGAGAATCAGCAGATGACATACCGATCGTCTTTAAAAGTCCTAGCGTTCCCATGTTTGATTATTATCAGTTGAAAAAGTTTGGGATTAAAGAATCGTCTTTGCCACGAGGAAGTATTATTATCAACAAGCCTTTTTCATTTTACCAAACCTATAAAATACTTGTCTGGTCTGTTGTTTTAGTATTTTTACTTCTTTCCACGCTGCTTGTTATTCTGTCAATCAACATTGTCAGTCGGCAGCAGGCAGAAAAAGCACTAAAAGAAAATGAAGAAAAGTACAGGATTTTATTGGAAACAATACCTCACGGTATTCTTGAAATCGATCTGTCGGGAAGGGTTAATTTTGGTAATACAGCTTTAAAAAAGATGTTGGGTTACAGTCAAGATGAACTCTTAAACATGAAAATTTACGATTTTGTACAATCTGAAGACCGGGACAATGCAAAGACAGTACTAAATACTCTGGTAGAAAAAAAGCACAAATCGAATCAAGCCATTGGGAAATATCTCACCAAGGATGACCGGCTCATAGATGTGCAATTGGACTGGAATTACAAGCGTGATGTGAACGGAGAAATAAACGGCATCATTTCTGTGGTGTCAGACATAAGCAAAAGAATGCAGGCAGAAAGAGAAGCTAAAATACGACAAGAGCAACTCATTCAGGCCGATAAAATGGTCGCATTGGGAACGCTTGTCTCCGGTGTTGCTCACGAAATCAACAATCCCAATAATTTTATTATGATAAATATTCCTATATTGGAAAGAGCCTGGAAAAGTGTTATTCCGGCGCTTGATGAGTATTATGGTGAAAATGACGGCTTTGATGTCGCGAGCATGCCCTACGAGCAAATGAAAACTGAATTTCATGAAATATGTGCTGATATCATGGAAGGATCCAAGCGCATCAATGCTATCGTCAGCGATCTGAAAAAGTATTCCAGAAAAAACGAGAATGTATTATTTGAACAAGTCGACATCAATGAGATCGTTTCCTCATGTATCCATCTTTTGGGGAACAATATTAATAAATTTACCGATCATTTTAGTGTCCAATATGGAGAAAACATTCCAGCAGTCCAAGGCAATTTTCAACATTTTGAACAAATCATCATTAATCTCATCCAAAATGCCTGTCAGGCGCTGCCGGACAAGACAAAAGGCGTTTTTGTTTCCACCGGTTTTAACAAGAAAAAGCAAGTCGTTGAAATCGAAATTTCGGATGAAGGATGTGGTATTCCGCCGGTAAATTTGACGCGTATTTTCGATCCGTTTTATACTACAAAAAGAGACCAGGGTGGTACGGGCCTCGGCCTTTTTGTGTCGAAAAGCATTATTCAAAAATATGATGGCAGTCTTCGCTTTACATCGAAACCGAACCAGGGAACAAAAGCAAAGATTGTTTTTCCGACAGATGACCAAAAGAAAAAGGAGAACACCTGATGCCTGTGACGCTGCATCCGAGTTTGCCCGTACTTCTTATCGATGATGAGGAAATAATGCTGAAAAGTTACAAACGAGCTTTGAATTTTTCCGGCATTAACAATATCGTCTTGTGCCAGGATAGCCGCAACGTTATGGATGTGTTGGCACAGCAAAAGATTGGTGTGATCTTGCTGGATTTATTGATGCCGCACCTGTCAGGAGAAGAGCTTCTTTCTCTCATCTCAAGGGATTATCCCGAAATTCCGATTCTTATTATAACCGGCGTTCGCGAAGTTGAAACAGCCGTGCAATGCATGAGAGCGAATGCGTATGACTATCTTGTGAAACCCGTGGATGAAGACAGGCTGCTCAATGCAGTTCACCGGGCTATCGAATACCGTGAGATGAAAGAAGAAATTCGATTTCTCAAACGGGGCCTTTTTTCCGACCAACTTGAAAATCCGGACTGCTTTAAAAATATTATTACTCAGAACAAGGAAATGTTCTCTATCTTTCGCTACATCGAAGCTGTGGCGCTTTCTTCTCAGCCTGTTTTGATTTACGGAGAAACAGGGTCGGGCAAAGAGAGCATCGCAGAAGCGATTCATAAATGTAGCAGAATGAAAGGAGAACTCGTTAAAATCAGCATTGCCGGATTAGATGATACTGTTTTCTCGGATACGCTCTTTGGCCATACAAAAGGTGCGTTTACCGGTGCGGATCGATCAAGAAAAGGACTGGTGGAAAAAGCCTATAACGGCTCGCTTTTTCTGGATGAAATTGGGGATTTGGATTTTAAAAGTCAAATCAAATTACTGCGTCTGATTCAGGAGAAGGAATTTTTCCCTCTTGGCTCGGATGAACCCAAACGTTCCCATGCGCGTATCGTAGTAGCAACCAATAAAAATCTGGACGAATTGGTAAAGAAAGGCCAATTCAGAAAGGATCTCTTTTACAGACTCAATTCACATAAAATTACCATACCGCCATTGCGGCAACGTCTGGATGATTTGCTGATTTTGATCGATCATTTTGTTGGTCTGGCAGCAGAAGAATTCGACAAAGGGGAAATCGAGATTCCCCGGGAACTGCCGGCACTTTTGGCCGCTTTCGAGTTTCCGGGAAATATCCGGGAACTGAAAGCAATGATTTTTGATGCCGTTGCAAGAAGTCAGTCCAGGACATTAAATCTTGAACCTTTTTACAAGCACATAAAAAGCAATCGACAGGAAGGAGATTTTTCTTCGGACAGCATGGTAGCAACATCCACGGGATATTTTGCAAATTTGTACAAGCTGCCCACCGTTAAACAAGCCACTGAAATGCTGATCTCGGAAGCATTAAAACGCGCCAATGGCAACCGAACAATTGCAGCACAACTACTGGGCATTACCCGGCAGACAATTGTAAAGTACACGAAGGAAAATGAGGAATAACTTTCCATTAAATTAATCCGACAATTCTCATAAAAAAGCCAAACCCTCATCGAGTAACGCCTGCAATACTGTAAACTAATTTTACGCTGTTAAAATTATTACCGCCGTTAAATCTTTTAGAAGCAAACACCGCAATAAAGATGTTAAAAAATAATTTTTCATCATCACAAACATGTAATCGCTAACCTCTTTAATCTTAGAAAGATACTACCTCAGCAAAGTGGCAATGAAATTGCAAAGATGTTATCTATGCAAGATTACCATTTATCAAAATTATCATGGCAGAAATTGACTGAGAAACTCGACAAATTAAGAATTGCCACGCCTGTCATTATATTCAGAAATCAAAAAAGCAGGAAATCCATTAATGAGTAATTCGTAAAATGTCAAAAAGCATGTCATCGCGAGGAGCGGAGCGTTAGTTTATCCCGAATTATCGGGGAAGCGATCTTTATAAAACAACATGTTAGCCGACATCCAGATTGCTTCGCTTCGCTCGCAATGACATTTTGTGACTTTTTACGAGTTTCTCATTTATGAATAGAACCATCTGAGGAGAGAGACATAAAAATACGTTACTTTTCTTTTTAATGATATTGCTCGTCGCATTTTTTAATATCAGATATACTTATGCGGCATCTGCGAAAATCTCCGGTTCTGTTAAATGGGAGGCACAAATTCTAAGCCATTTTAAATTAACCGATAACCGTAAATGTTGGAGGGAAAATGTTGAAAAGACAAATTGTTGTTATGCTCATTGGCTTTCTTTTCGTGTTCAATGCCCTCAGTTGTCGTTCGAGCCGTACAGAAAATGCAAATCGTGCAGGTACCAGGCATCCGGCTTTAAAGATGCTGCCGGTGGCAGAAGGCCTGGGAGTCAACATTCACTTTTACAAAGGCAATTCCAATGATCTGAACATGAT
>JAADGR010000389.1 GCA_013152225.1 Calditrichota bacterium | reverse complement strand
AACCGCTATCTATACACAAGACTGGAATGCGCCTGTTTTTTGTCATTTGGATTTTGGTATTTGGAATTTCTTCCTAGTGTCCATGACCTTCACCAAACGACTCTTTTTGTAGTTCAGCCTTTATGGTGAAACCACCTTTATCGACATACTGCTGGCCCTGTTCAAGTCCGTCAACGATTTCCACAGCTTTAGTATTACTGCGGCCAATGCGAACAACCTGGGGGTGAAATCCTTGTTTGTCTTTTACAAAAACGACAGTTTGATTCTCAAACGTCTGCAACGCCGTTTTGGGCACCAGAATGGCCACCGGATCTTTACCGATGATCACTCGTGCGCTGATGAACAAGCCGGGTTTCCAGTTTCCGTCATTGTTAGGCAAAACGACTCGTGCTGTTGCCGTGCGGGTTCTTTCATCGACAACCGGGCTGATGTATGAAATTGTGCCCGTCGCCGTTTTTGTCCCCGGGCCGGCCGAGATCACGACTTTACGTCCCGGCTTGATAAAAGCCAGATCTTTCTGATAAATATTCAAATTGGCCCACACACGGCTTAAATCAGCAATAGTTATTTTATGGTCGGTATCCGAGATCACTTCGCCCGGCGTCAGGTGCAAGTCCAACACTGTACCGTCGATAAGTGAGGTAATGCTGTAAGGCGATAGACTTTCGTTGCTTTCAACAATGGCCAATATCTCATCTTTTTTTACCGGATCGCCAATATTTTTATTTACTTTTTTCACGATTCCCGGAAATCGCGGAAAAATGTGCGCCAGGCGGTCAGGATCGATATCTATCTCGCCTGTCAAATCCACATGCCGTTCCAGGTTTCCCGGCCCGGCAATGGCCAGTTCGATGCCAAACTCCTGCTGTTCTTCGGCGCTCAATTGAATCATTTCGTTGTGTTCATTTTCTTCTTCGTGCTCTTTATGTTCGGTTTTTATATTTTCCACAGTGGCTTTTTCGTTTTGTGATGTACATTGTATTAGAATTCCAAATCCTAAAGTAAACAAGAGCAAAAGTAATTTTAACTTTTTCATATCACTATCCTTTCTTCCATTAATTATTTTTTTGAATTGAAGACAAGTCCTGACCGACAAGCTGTTCGATTTCCGCTCTTTGAAAATGGTACTCGCGCAGGGCGTCCAGGTAACGGGATCGCACGTCAAAAAGCGTCCTCTGGGCGTCGAGCAAATCCAGAAAGCTGAACTTACCCATGTTGTACCCCTGGTTAATTGTCTGGTAAGCTTTTTCCGCTTGCACCAGGATATTCGTTTTCAAAATTTGAATTTCCTGGTGAACAGACACCAGTCGATTGTACGATTTAGCCAATCGAACTTTTAATTCGAGTTCAACAACTTGTTTTTGATATGCTGCTTGCCGGCTTTTTACTTTTGCACTTTCGATATTGCCTTGGTTGCGATTGAAAATTTGCAGCGGTATGGACAGAGACATAACAAAAGCGCCGGCGCCGGCATCATTCAAACGGCGATAACCGCCGGCAATCGTCGGATCCGGCAGGCGATTGGCTTTTGCAAGCTGTAGTTCCTTTTCACGCATTTGTATTTCGACTGCCCGGCGAGCTACTTGCGGGTTTTGCGAGATCAGCTTTATAATGCTTTTAAAAGGCGGGATCGATACGATGGCATGGAGGTCTCCGCTCACCTTATCAAAAGAGGGCTGTTCGCTACCCCATGCCGCAGCAAGCCGATGACGTGTGGAATTCAATTCCCGTTGTGCGGTTTGCAGCAGGATTTGGTTTGACGATAATTCTACACGTGCTCGCGCTGTTTCCGCCGGCGATAAATTACCGGCTTTTACACGATATTCAATGCGTTGCAAAAATTGCTCGGCTATAACGATGATCTCTGACTGCAATTCGACTTTTTTCTGAGCCACGAGTACAGCATTAAAGGATTTAACAACCTCGCTAAAAACGAGTAGCCTTGCAATTTCATAGTCCCACGCCGCAAGATCGCTGTTCAATGCCGCGACCTCTGTTCGTTTCGATCGTTTGCCGCCCAACTCGATGAGCTGACCGACGGACAGGGTCAACTCGCTTTCACCAAATCCGCGGAGAGGTGCACTTCCTGCAAAGTTCTCAAGTTCAATGCCGACTTCCGGGTTGGGCCGAAAACTTGCCTGCAGCGTTTGCGCTTCCCTGGCGCGTATTTCAAAAGAATAAACCGCGAGCATGGGATTGTTGCGTAACGCTGCAGTCAGGGCGTCGATGAGTGTAACACTTCCGGAAGGCAACTGAAGAGATTTATTTTTCACTTTAGCATCTTGCAATGTCGTTTTTAAAAGTGGCGGCGCCTCCGGTTGATTTGCCAACCTTTTCTGTCCTGAAGAATTGCCGGGAAATATGAGCAGTATAAACAGGATAAAACTAAGTAGAACGTACTTCATCTATTCCTCCACTGTTTGAAATAAATCAGAAATATGTTATTCGGATAACTTGACTCCGGGTATCCGGTTTTGGCACTTTACGGATATACCTATTGGTAGCCCTCCACAGTGACACACTCGTTGTGGAAGATCTACGGCAGTCATGTAAATTTTAGGATAATTTAGAGAGGGAGAAAATCAGATAAGAAGTGTGGCAAAGAGAAAAAGTGTCGAGTTGTTTTCGATAAAGAGGTTTTTGGAAAAAACATTTTGAGCAAACTTGTAACAGCGCGCAGAGGTGTGGTCAGGAAGATTATGGCTTACCGGCAGGTAAGGCAGCAGACCACGAGAGCCTTGGGCGATTTTAGCAAGATGGGTTGTATTCACCAGTTGACAAAAATTATGGTGACCATGGTGTGCTTCCCTTGTTTCATGGTCCGGCAGGCTAAGTTCGGAATGAAAGAATATAGCTGCAAGAGACATGAGAAGTGAAGCTACTAATATTTTTTGCCAGGTTTTAGTCATTCGAATCATTCTTTGATATGAACAAAACTTTAATTAAATTTTCGTTGTATGAGTAATTCGTAAAGTATGTCATCGCGAGGAGCAAAGCGACGAAGCAATCTTTATAGCCTCTCCAACGCTTGAGCAATTATTCAAACGTTAATTTAAAAGAAAATATTTCAAATGCAACTGTTTTATAATACATGCAAGATTTCTTCCACTTTTCTTCTTGTCGATGCCGCGACCTGAAGATTCTCCGGCAATGAGCGTAATCAGGGATATTCGTTTTGGATAAAAAAAAGTTGAGTTGTTTTCGATAAAGAGATTTCGGAAAGGCTATAAACTTAATCTTCGTCAGACAGGGGGCTTTATACCTTCGATCTATTCCCGCTAATGATTGGTATTCTGTAAACTTGGCTCTGCAATCAGGGTTTAAATATTTTAAGCTCTAAATCCTTTATCATCCTAAAATGTTTGGCGTTACTTGAAGCGAGGGGCATGTTATTCTCAACCGCTGTGGCTGCAATGATAGCGTCACCTGCTCTTAAGCCGGAGGAAAGAGTATACTCTTCAATATATATTGAAGCTCTATGACCTATATTCTCTGTGAAGGGCAAGACAACAAAGCCGAATGATGCAATAAAATCTTTAATGTATTTATGCTGATTCTTATTTTGAGCACCTTGCAAAAGTTCCATAAAAGTCTGAACAGATAGATATCGTTCATCATGTTTTTTCACAAGTTCTGCAGCTTTTATGTTTGCTCTTTGAACCCAAATGAAAATATCAGTATCAAATATCATTGTACCTTGCTTTCCTCAAGTCGTCCATTTCTTCAAGTACAGATTTGTTAGAATGGTTGGCTGTCATCCCAAAAAAAGGATGATCGGTTATCTTTTTATCGACTTGCTGCTTTGCAGGGAATATAATTCCCTTCACTTTGCCGTGGTACAATACTGTTACTTGCTCATTTCTGTCAAGAGCCTTTAGTACATCATTCATTTTATATCTTAGATCGACAATAGTCGCTTTCATTTATATCCTCCTTTGCTTTGATGTATAGTATTAATATACATTTTGAACATATAAATAGCAAGGATAGTTTCAAGCCAGACCCCTTTGCCAAAACAAAAAGAATGAGATGAAATATTTAGAAAAGTTACAAGACATGCAAAACTTCTTCCACCTCTCTTCTTGTCGATGCCGCGACCTGAAGATTTTCCGGCAAATGGCCTACGGCAATGAGCATAATCAGGACTTCCGAAGGACGAATTCCTGTTGCTTTCTTTATTTTTAAAACACCGTTTCTGGTAACATTAAGATTTAAACAACAGGATCCAAGTCCGACGGAATGAAGCGCCCAAACCAAAGACATGGCAAATAAAGAACCGTCAATATAAGCACCGTTTCTCTCCCTGCTTTCTTTATAGTATTCGTAATTTGATGTGACAAGCAGAATTTTATCCGGTTGATCTCTCCAGCCCCTGTTGCCGTTCTGAGCGGTTAATACATGATCACGCACCAAAGGATCATCAAGTACGTAGACCCTGGCTTGTTGCCTGTTGCAAGCGGAAGGAGACCGCAACGCCATGCGAACAGCTTTGCGAATCAAGTCCATATCAACAGGCTTTGATGCAAATTGGCGAATGCTGTGCCTTGACATGACAAATGACTCAAAATCAATATTTGTCGTTTTTTCTATATCTTCTTTGCGGATAGAAAGCGTTCCCCCTCGTGTTTCCTCTTGCAAAGAGACGGGAATACGTTTTTGCAAATCATTCAATTTTTTAAAAAGCGGTTGATTGTCAATGCCATTTTTTTTATTAAAATTATAGTATTGAAACAAGACATTGAGTGCGATTTTAGCTTGTGTATCAAAACCGTATTTTTTTTCATATTTTCCGAGGTAATTCACAAGCCTGTTGACGACCTTAATTCCAAAACCGGGCCGGGGATTTTCATAAGTTAACCCCACTTCTATTCCATGATAGAGTCTTATGATTAAAGCCTGCAATGCTCTTTGCGACCGTGTTGCTTTGAAAGTGCTGGAGAACCAGGCATATTTCAGAGAATCAAAAAGATAATCAAGCGGTATATTCAAAAGTTCACGAAAAAATCGGTACGTATCGCCGATGGGTTGAGTGTATTTTACAGGCACTTTTGAGATAAGTAAATTCGACATTTTGCTGATTTCCTATTCGATAATTCAAAATGAAACAAGAAAAAGAGTTTTAATTCTGATTCTTTTTTGCTATTATTAGATTGTTTCATTGGTTGAAAGATAGCAAATTTTTTTAAATTTTGGGATATTTTTTTTGAAGGATTCTCGGATACCCCCTCACCATTGAAGCAGGATCCGCGCAAGAATTTTTTGCTCGACACGCTTAAACTTGGCTCCGGTACGGCATTAGCTCAGGCCATTGCAATTATTGCGGTTCCTTTTCTCTCGCGTTTATATCTGCCGGAAACCATAGGAGTGGCCACGCTCTTTGCAGCCATTGTTATTATTTTTTCCAGCATTTCAGGCTTTCGTTATGAATTGTCCATCCTCTTGCCGGAAAATGAATCCGATGGATTTCTGCTTTTTGCGCTGCACGCTCTCTTTACACTTGTTATGGGGCTTGTCGTAGGATTTGTTGTTTGGATTTTAAAGGCACAAATTGCTCTCTTGTTCAAGGAGCCAAAACTTGAATTTTATATGTGGTTTGTCGGTCCTTCGATAATCGTTTTTGGCTTTATGAATGGCTTGAATTAT
>JAADGR010000192.1 GCA_013152225.1 Calditrichota bacterium | reverse complement strand
GAGGTGTTGGAGTTGAAAAAAGAAAAGATGGAAGCAAAGCCGGAAGTTCCGTTTAAAGTGTAAAGGCTGTCCTCTCTGAGAACCTTCTCTTTTAACTATCTATAGTTCGTATCATATGACCATAGGAGTTATATTGAAATAACATAAACAGGAGGAACTCCTATGGCTTACATTTCAAATGATTATGGCATCAAAAGGTTAGAATCAAAAACAACCCGAAATGCCATTATCCAAAAATTGACTTCTGATTTCAATTTGACACCTATCATCGCCGAAGCTTTCTATAAACAGTTTTCTCTTTACTTTAAAGAACATGCAGACATCAAACTTGCCGATGGCGAAGTAGCCTATGAAGCCGTCGATGCCAATGAGCCGGCCGGTAAGCATATTCGACTTACTCGTAAACGGACGATCAAAATCAACCTCATCGACCTTAATACAGACTTAGAAGCCCTGGCCAACTTTGGCCTGGCCGGCTTAAGGAGACATCGGCTCATGCGACTGACCAAACAAGCCTATGATCAGGGCACCCTCTTAAGCTACGAAGACCTGGCCATGATCCTTACCACAAGTCCCTCTACCATCAAAAGGGATGTGCAACTACTGAAAAAACAAGGCTTTTTTATTATGACCCGTGGCGCAAAACACGACATGGGACCCGGGCTATCTCACAAAACCATTATCCTTGACCTGTATTTTAACGGTTATACTTTCTCCGAAATAGAACAAAAAACTAACCATTCGGAAACAAGCGTCAAACGCTATCTGACAGATTTTATGCAAGTAGCAACCCTTTACAAACAGGGATTCTCCAAACCGCAAATCCGCATGATCGCTAAAAAATCCGACCGACTTGTTAGAGAATATATCCACATCTACCAAACCTTCTCTAAACATGATAACCAACGGCTAATAGAACTGCTCACTCCGGAAAAACCCGGCTCTCAGGCTAAAAAAAAATCAACAGATCAACCACGCACAGGAGGTGAGCAAAATGACTAAGCCACTAACCAAACAACAAATTCAGCTCAAAAAAATCAGACGTCTTAAAGATAAAAATCTCCATAATCTACTTCTGTATCGCTTCCTGAATCAATATGGATATGATAAAGGCGAAATTACCGCCAAAGCCATTATCGATGATATCATCCGATTAGTCGATGAATATTATCTGGTTTCATCCCTGCAAGACGATCTCCATCACATCAATCATGGACAGTTGGTCTACATGGCTGTCCCCGTAGATGAATTCCCAAAACGGGGAAAAGCTATCGCTCAAACCAAACTCAAACCTGTGGTTCTATCTTTCATGACCGACTCCGATATTGAACATATCGCCCATGGATTCGATTCAAAATCCCTGCGAAAAAATCGCTTGAAACGCTGGGTCGATGAAGCCTTTGACCAGGGCGCTTTGCTCACTCAGTTAGACCTGGCTATGCTTTTAGGAGTATGCGATGCTGTGGTCAGTCAGTATGTTAATGAAATCCAGAGTGAAGGTAAACTCTTACCTACGCGCGGAAATATCCATGATCTCTCCGGCGCCATTACCCACAAAAAAGAAATTATTACGCTCTTTCTAAATGGATACCTCACTCCAGAAATAGCCGTAAAAACCAAACATAGCAAAGAAGCGATTGATCGTTACATCAGCGATTTCCATAGAGTGCAAATCCTTTGGCAACACGGCGTAACCAATCTGGACAAGATCGCTCAACTTGTGCGTCGCACTAAACGAGTCGTTCAACAATACATCGACCTTATGCCGGATAAAATCAGAAAATCAATTTCAAAGACCAAAAAAGTTGACTTAGATGAAAATCATCTTAAATTGAAACTGTCTGGCGAAACGGAAGCGGGCTCTGCTGAGGAGCAACCTGCCGAGGGATAACCAGACTCACGTAGATCAAGAAGAGAGTGAAACAAATCTCGTTTCACTCCCTTCTTCTTTAAATTCTTGATCTATGTGACGATGCCTTAAAAAACCTTTTTTCAATCATAGCAGGACATTACACTATCCTATGGTCATTTGACACTATCTCAACAACACTAATTTTTTAGTCTCTGAAAAATTACCACTTAGCAACCTGTAAAAATAAATTCCACTTGGTAGAGAAGATGCATTAAACTCAATATTATATTTGCCTTCAGACTTTTGTTCGTTTAATAAAACCTTAACTTCCTCACCTAAAATATCGAATATTTTTAACGTAACAATTGCTTTCCTGGGAATAGAAAAAGATATTATTGTTGTTGGATTAAAAGGATTAGGATAATTTTGTTGTAGTTTAAAATCAAATTTGAGAGAATTTTGTTCTACACCTGTCGGAATCGAACTAACTTTCCACAACTCATATCCTGTACGAGGTAACCCATCAACAAAGTTGTCAGAAGTAGCACTAAAGAACAAGGTACCATTAATATTTGTCAAACTATTCGGATTACCGCCATATTTTACTCTCGCATCCATCTCCTGAAAAAGTTTTGTACCTTCAGCCGTACCATCGGTTACCCATAACTCCCTGCCGTATTCCGGACTCCAAGCAGAGAAATACATTAAATTATTAACAACCGTAAGCTCTTTGGGATCAGAACTAAGGGCGCGTTCAAATTCGTCAACACCAGTAGCAATATCTTTTAATAAAATCGTCCCTTCGGCAGTTCCGTTTGTCCGCCAAAGTTCTCTGCCATGTTTTTCATCTCCATCATCATAAACAAAATAGAGCATACCATTAAATACAGTCTGCTCGGTTATAGTAGTGCCATTCTCACCAGGTGTCATGTCTATGACCATATTAGTACCTTTTTCGGTTCCATCGGTGACCCATAATTCTCGTCCATGGATTCCGTCACAAGCAAAGAAAAATAGAAAGCCGCCTGTCACAATAAAATCTCCTGGATAACTGCTTATGCTGCTATTGCCACAGGGAGTACCGCTACCATCATTTGGAAAGATATCTTTTAAAAGTGTTGTTTTGTCAAGCGAATAATCATATTGAAATAGTTCATTCCCAACATCAGTACGGTAAGCAGAAAACAGTAATTTATTTTTGAAGATGGTTAGGTTGTAAGGTCTTGACCAGTCCTCCCCATAAGGAACTGTATAAGTAGGTGTCAAATCAACAACAATATAGGTACCTTCCTCCGTGCCATCAGATCGCCAAAGTTCAAGACCTCCGATAGTCTGATCACCAACAGATACATTTGGTCCTTTGGCAGCAAAATAGTAAATCCCGTTTAGTACTGCCGAGGAGTTAAAGCCGTCAATGTCCGTTCCTGAATTTATTCCGGGGAAAATTTGTTTTACCATATAGGTGCCTTCTGTTGTACCATTCGTTCCCCATAATTCTGCACCCGTTCGTACACCTTCCGAATCTATTGATGATGCAATAAATAATAAAGTATCACCCTTAACTGTCAGATAACCTGGATTCCCGGAATCCGTACCTTCATAAATATCCTTTACCATATAGGAGCCTTCCGCAGTGCCGTCAGTTACCCATAATTCATAGCCCACACCATTTGTTTGAGCAGCTCTAAAAAATAATTTATTATGGAAAACGGTAAACTCACTATAATTATCCGAAATATCCGGGTTATCGAGATCTATAACAAGCTGTGTCCCAGCTTCCGTACCATCAGATTTCCAAAGGGCATAACCACTAGGATTTCCAAATTCACTGGCAAGAAAATAGGCAACTCCATTAAAATTAAAAATCTTGTAAGGACTGGAGTCATACCCTCCTGGTCTGATATCTTTTACTAACTCGATTCGTAATGAATCTGTTTGAGCCGATAAGGAGAGTAAATTGAAGGTGAAAATAAAGAATAAGAAATATACTGATACCGATACTTTATGACGACAATGCATATTACACCTCATTTTGATTAAAGAATATAAGATTTCCCTTGCCAGAATATTATTTGCCTAACGATTTCTATATTAAGCAGACGAACAAATTGTTAGAAATTTACAAAACTTTTATGATCTTCTCTTAACACTTAAAAGAAAGGATACATAATGCCAAATCAAAAAATTATCGCAGAAAAAAAAGACTTTGTTTACGGGAAATACGTAATTGGTATCGACCCGGTCAAAACCTTTCATCAGGCAGCCATCTTAAATCCAAAAGGGATACAGATCGGCAAATCCCTCTCCTTTAGAAACAGTCACTTAGGAAAGTTAACCGGCGGCAATATTTAAAGCTCAATCGTAACAAACCAGAAAAGAGAAGAGGTAAAACCGTAAACTTTTCAAATAGCCGCCGACCTTTTGACGATATTGCACAAAACAAAGATAAGCCTTTAAACCGACACAATGCAAGCGTAACCGGAAATCTGGCTGTTATGCCTCGCGTGGCAGAGTCCGGTGCGAAGCCTATTCGTTAAAAGCAAAGTTCAGAAAATATTTATACCGAGGTATAATAATAAACTACGCATTTTTAGATTTTTTTTATCAGGGAAATCGGCAGGTGCTCTTTTAATGCCATTTTTATGAATATTAACTAAGCTAAAATCATAATTAATTTTTATGAAAATTCGATTGGAAATAAAATATTTCAATCCAAAAGTTAACCCTAAATCAAAATGATTAATATTTTTATATAATGGATCGGAAGGTATATCTTTTGATGGAGCTAATTCAAACCCCCACAAATCAGATGCTTTAGTAACAGATGAGAAAAAAGTACCTGCTAATAAATTCAATAATTCCGATCCATTATTACGTTTAAATAAATGATATTCATATTGAATAGGCAATTCAATATAATTAATACTATACCAAACAATATCTCCATCCCAAATTTTGGGCCAAATGTAAGGAATATAAAATGGTCTAATCCATAATGACCCTTTTTTAAGATATAATAATTCGATGTTTAACGATGAATTTATATTTATATTATATCTAAAAAATAAACCGAAATTGTAACCAAATTTACTTGTTAATTGATCAATTCTATTTATTTGTTCAACATGTCCACCATTCAAACGAGAAAAGTTTATGCCAGCCAGAGCTCCAAAATTCGTTTTTTTATTATTAGCAAAAAGATTAGTAGAAAATGTAAACAGTAAAAAAAATATGATTATTGTTCTCATGGCATATCATTATCCTTAGTTGCTTTTAACTAAAATTTAACCAGCGGCAAAATTTAAAACGAAATCTTAACAAAACGGAAAAGAGCATCAATAAAACCGCAAACGCTTCAAATCCCTGCCGAGCCTTTGCCGTCTGGTTGGACGACTTGTTGTGGTTGCCTTTTGTTTTGCCGATATTGCACAAAGCAAAGATAAGCCTTTAAACCGGCACAATGC
>JAADGR010000034.1 GCA_013152225.1 Calditrichota bacterium | reverse complement strand
GCGGTCCAATGCTAAACATACCGGATGAAGTTGCCCTGGGGTCGCGGCCCGGGCTTGAGAGATCAGCATGTCCCTCGCCGTGCCAAAAACCGTTTATAATCAGATTGTTGGCAAAGTAAGCTTCACGCCACCAGTTACCGGCATTTATGTTGCGGCCGATATTAACAAGCGTGTTATGATCAAAGCGAACATAGTTCGCAGCACCACCTTCGAGCTGAAATGCGGCAAAACCGAGATTGAAGAAGGTACAGTTTTCCACAACGACCGAGTCCTGATCAGCCCAAATTGAAATGCCGCGTCCTTCCCATTGCTGTGTGCTGGGTTGCCCGATCAGATTGCGAAATTTACAATTCGTAAAAAAGATATCATTGTTCTTGGCGGTAAATGCAACCAGCGCAAAGTTAGTCCGTTCAAACACACAGTTATCGAAAATAAATCGCGAATCGCTCGCATCAATCTGGATGGGTTGATAGTATGTCTGCACACCATTATTGTCGGCACCAATAATATAGAGATTCTTCAACGTGATATCACCGCCGCCGGTAATCATTCGCCCGTTGACAGAACCATCGTCTCTTGCGACCATTTGAAGTACTGCCGGGTTTTCGCGCTCGCCGGTGCCGGGCTTTTCGCCCACAATACGCAGGGGCCACCCATCGTTAGTAATTGTCTCTGTAATCCAGTAAAATCCCCCTTGCTGCAGCTTGTACACACGAGTTGCGACGCGGGGTGTATCAACAGCGATGGCATTCCGGAGTGCATCCGTATTGACGGTACCATCCAAATTCTGCCACGCAACGAGCAGTGTATCACTCTGCTGGGCTTTGGCCTGAGGCACCTGCAACAGGAGAAAGCCGGCAAAAAGAGCCACCAAGATTAATGTAAAAGTATGTTTCATAGTTATCCTCCTTGAAGATTGAGAATACTTTTTTTCACCAGTGATTTAAAGTACCTTACAACATTTCATATACATCCTCCTTTGCTGATATGAATTATCCAGTTATTTCGCTGTTGTCTTTGGATGCCGGTTCCCTAGAATCTATATCGAACGCCTGCATCCATGGTAAAACCGTAATACTCGATATAAGTCGGATTAACTAACGCATCTCCCCTGAAGCTCCGATCCGGTGTACTATTCAGATTATTAAAATTAGCGAAAACTTCCACGCCCCAATCGAGCTTCTGCCGGAGTGTAAAGTCCCAGCGCGAATAAGAACCTGAAAAGTTGTCCAATGTCGGCTCTGTTGAGATAAAGGTCACCTTATCGGCCTGATAGAGGTAGGACAAGCGAGCCGAAAAATTCTTATAATCATATCCGAGAGTAACATTGGCGATATGAGCGGGCTGATCCGGCATTCGCGCGGTTCGTGAACTGTCGACAAGAATATTCTCGCGACGAGGCGGCCAGCTTCCCGGGAGAATGTCTCCTTTTTTATTAAAATATAACCGCTTTTCTACTTCTGAAGAAATTCGCGTATAATTAACGTTCAGTACCAGTCCGCGAAAAATTGAAGGTAAATACCAAAAATGCGTTTGCCATTCAAGCTCAAAGCCTTTGTATGTAGCAGAATACGGGTTATTAATGTAGGTATCCAATTGCGGAGCAGCCCCCTTTAGCCAGGATTCCGGGATATTCAATCCTGCAAGCACCGGAACGCCGGGCTGGAGGATATAACTGGTCTGGAAGATCAAATCCTCAATATTTTTATAGAATCCGGCAACCGAGAACAGGCCAATATAGTTATCAAAAATCGAAATACCGGCATCGTAATTGGTGGAATGAGCCGGTTTCAGAAGTGAGTTTGCGGCACGGATATATGACTGGTACGAATTAATCGACGTAATCGGAGCATATTGGATAAAATCCGGCCGCGTCAGTGTCTCGGTTCGGGCCAGGCGTATTTTCATCCACTTGCTCGGCTGCACAATGAAATGCACCATGGGCAGCCAAAAGTTGTTTTTGCGCTCATTCGTGATATATGCCAGGTCAACAGGCGGTCCCTGGATGTTGTTCAGCGAAACCTCTCTGTAACGCTCGCCGTGATATTTGGAATAGTCCCCTTCCCAGCGAACACCGGGTAAAAGCGTTACATGCTTACCCAGGTTGAATTCACCCATAATATAGCCTGCCTGGTAACGCTCAATACCGTCATAATCACGGCCAAGAGAGCCGACAGAATAATTTCGATTCTCACCGGTTGCGAAAAGTGCATCCATCATTTCGTTCATCAACTTTTGGTCAACTACAAATCCCAGGGGATACTCACCATTCAGGAAATTAGATCTCGCATAGTTGCTCAAAACGCGCGATATCGGCAGGACGCCACTTCGCCTGACAATAGTCGAGTCCTTTTGCCAGTTCCACTCATCAGGATATTTTTGACTGAGATATTTTAGTGTCGATGTGAGGATAGAATTCACACTCGTACTGCCGCCATATTGGATTCCGTCACGACCATCCTGTTTCTGATCATTCCTCCGGTTAAGCCACCGAAATTTCCCTCCCATCTTGATGTAGCCCTTGATTTTTGTGCCCAAACGAATAGGAACCTTGACGTTCAGTTGCAGAGCCGTCGTATTTTCATCAAGTTTTGTATTGAAAATAAAGCCCGACGCCAAACCGGTATTGGTTGTATCAATCGTTGCCAGCAGGGGAATCTGGTTCGGAGCCGTATCCGGACCGATTTTGGCTGTTTGAAAAGCAGCGTTTTCCTGGACAAAAGTCCAGGTGCGGTCGCCGGGATTTTTATTGCGCGAAGCTGTTCTCGCCAGGCTGAAATCATAGCTAAGCCAGCCAAAATCCTGCTGCATGCCTGCCGCACCCGTAAAAATGGACGTCGTGCCGCCACGATCCTCCAGGTCGTAATAGTGACGATTGCTTCTGACATTCATCCGGTTGATACGGTACAGCCCATTCCAATGAAGCCGGTTGTAGAATGAATTCGCTGTAATTTTCCCCCAGGGCACACGGAAATCGAGCACAAGGCTTGCGCCGGTTCGGCCTCGCTTGACGCTTTCTTCCCTCAGTCTTATTTCCTGCGGCTCAATTTGGGTAATGTTTGTTACAGCCTCCGTTGTCCGCCGGTAGCTTCCCTGAAATTTGTCGGCACTACGATCATAATCATCAAGGTTAAAGCCGACAATGATCCCAAGCCGACTATCGTAAAATCGATTGCTGACGTTGCCGGTAAAATTATAGTTACCATAGTATTGCTGGAGTTGATTATAGCCCCCCAGCGCTGAAGCGCTAACTTTGAATCCATCAGGAGCTTCTTTCAGCTTCAGGTCCACCGCACCACCGAGAACATCAGCATCCATGTCCGGTGTATTTGATTTCTTCACTTCTATGCCGTCGAGCATATTGGAGGCAATGAGCGAAAGATCCACGCTTCGGTCATTTCCACCCGTTGCGGGAACCCGTACGCCATTGACTGTAACGGTGTTGTACTTGGGCGAAAGTCCCCGAATCTCCACCTTTGTTGCTTCTCCACCAGAGCGCTCGATGGAAACACCCGGCAGACGACCAATAGACTCTGCAGCATTTACATCAGGTAATTCCTGAATACGACTTTTTGAAACGATATTTGCAATGGTGTTTGATCGGAGTTGCTGGTTTATTGCAGCCATTTGTCCCTCTGCCTGAGCAGTAACGGTTACAACCTTTCCTTCAATTCTTTGAAAATCCAGTTTTATTGTTTCCTGAAGTGTTTGACCTGGTTCAACTGTGATATCAATAGTTTTTTCCTGATACCCAATATAGCGAATCGAAAGTTTATAATGTCCGGCCGGGACGCGCGGAATAACAAACCTGCCTTTTAAATCGGTTGCACCGCCCAAGGCGGTTCCTTCGATAAAAACATTGGCTGAGGGCAGAGGCTCATTAGATTGGCCATCGAAGACATAACCTGTGATTTTTCCTGTGGGGCCCGCATATAAATAAGAATGTATAAAAACAAGTACTCCGAGGATGGAAAATACTCTCGTACACTTTTTATACATATTTTTCTCCTTATAAATAGTGCATAGCTAATTTGTCTGAAGGTTTGTGCTTGCTTGATCTTGTCAATCTGAATGGATCATTTCGTCATCAGGAACTATCATATTCCTAACCGATTTTCTTTCAATCAATCTAACCGGTACGATTGTATCGACAGGCTTTGCTATTTCACCATTTATTGTTCGCAATAAAGTGCGAACACCAATCGACCCCAACTCCTCTTTATAAACACGAACGGTCGTGAGCGGTGGTGTTGCGACCTGTGCTGACCAAATGTCATCAAATCCGACAATACTCACATCATGCGGAATTTTAAGGTTCATATCAATAACTGCATTATAGCCTTGCAAAGCATTAAGATCGTTTGCAGAAAATATCGCTGTCGGTTTTTCATGCTGAATAAGACTTTTTACATGCTCATATCCGTCATCAACCCCTCCGGAGCGAATCAATCCGTCATCGGGTTGAATCCCATAATGTTTCAGCGCTTTCGAATAGCCATCCAATCTCTGTTTAAAGCTTAACCTCCTTAAATCACCTGCAATAAATCCGATTCTGCGGTGGCCGGCTTCAATGAGATACTGAACTGCAATAAAGGCACCGTGCTCATTATCGATAAAGACCTGTGAAAAATCTGCAATATCCGTCTTTGGGTCAACCTGAACAACATGTATTTTTTCAGCGATAATTCTTTCAACGAACAGATCATTGAATATACCTATCAAAATAATACCATCAACATGTCGTTCTCGTATTATTCTGGGCAATTCATTTACCTTGTTTTGCGGTATAATGTTTAAAACTAAATTATAGTTATTTAAAGCTAATTCAGCCTCAATACCCTCCAAAATGCGGGAAAAAAATGGATTATTTAAAAGGGGGCGCTTTTCACGAGTAAAAATAACTCCGACATTTTTGGTGATCTTGCTTCTTAAGCTTTTGCCATAAGCATTAGGTGTAAAATTTTGTGCTTTGGCAATTTCCCGGATTTTTCGCCTCGTTTCTGCACTTACATCCGGACGGTCATTTAAAGCTTTCGAAATTGTCGACTTGGAAACGTGGGCAAGTTTTGCTAAGTCATCTATTGTTATCATGTCGTGTCGTTTTTCGAGCGAAACAGTTTCGTTTTTTATTTTTCGTGCGCTTTTTTAAATGACTTACATCTCTTTATTTCAAATATTACCGAAATCGGTTTCGGAACAGCAAAAGCTTAAGAATTTTTAAAGAAAATGTCAAGAAAAATTTAAGGAAATTTGAGGAGATTTTGCAGATACAAACAAAAAAAGCCCCTTTTTATAGGGGCTATATATGTTGCCTTCGTTTGTGGGCCCGGTAGGATTCGAACCTACAACCTGCGGATTATGAGTCCGTTGCTCTACCGTTGAGCTACGGGCCCTGAATAACGACGGCAATGATACAAATTTTCTGCAATAAATTCAAGTAGTTTTTCTGAGAACAAATTAACTCGTATAAAGATATCTCTTGATTTTTTTAGTGGGTGTTTTTTCAAATTCCTCAGTTTGTTCTATAATTTTGTGAATTCGGGAATAGGTTGTGATCCGACTATTTGTTTGCTTGCGAATATTTTCCAAAATCTGTTGGATGCGTTTAGATGCCTCGGATTCATCAATGCCATCACTACTGAAGGCCTTATCCAGGGCATCATAATCCAGGTGTACCCGCGCCACAATCCTGCCGTCTTTTTCATAGACAAGCGATTCAAGAACATAGGGAAACTGGGAGAGATGAAACTCGATTTCTTCAGGGAAAATATTTTCACCGCTTGGCCCGACAATCAAATTTTTGGAACGCCCTTTGATGAAAAGATAGCCCTCCTCGTCAAAATAGCCACGATCTCCGGTTTTAAGCCAGCCGTCTTCCGTAAAAGTATTTTTCGTCGCCTCTTCGTTGCGGTAATATCCTTGCATAATATTGGGACCAGTGGCAACGATCTCGCCAATTCCTGTTTCAGGATCCGGGTCGTCAATGCGAACCTGCACTTCTGAAATAACTTTCCCGGCTGATTGTTTTTTAACTTCGCCGACCGGATTGATGGTCAATATTGGCGCGGATTCAGTCAGCCCATATCCCGTAATGTAAGGAAATCCTCCATCGGTTAAAAAATCTTCAACTTCTTTGGGTGTTGCGGCACCGCCGAAAACCATAAATTTCAACTCACCACCGAATGCCTTGTAGAGTTTTTGTCCGGCAATTCTATGAACGACTTTTTTTGTGGGTGGAAAATTAAACAATATTCTTGAAAACGCTTTTTCGTTAATCTGAGAAAGGACCTTCTTCTTGTATATTTTCGACATAATCAAAGGTACAGACAATAAAATTGTGGGCTTGATTTTAGCCACCGCAGGAAGAAGCGTTTGCGCGGTCGGCAAGCCTTTAATGTAATAAATACCTGCACCCTTCATAAATGGAGAGATAAAACCGCACGTACACTCGTAGGAATGCGCCAAAGGCAAAATGGAGAGAAGCCGGTCTTGCGGTGTAATTTCAATAGCTTTGATCGCCGAAAGTGCATTGGAAATAATATTTCTGTGTGTCAGCATGACGCCCTTGGAGTGGCCGGTTGTGCCGGAAGTATATAAAATCTCCATCAAATCATTCTCATCGATTGTCGCCTCTTCCCTCTTTTTACTCGTTTTCGATTTGTTTGTTGCCTCTTTACCCGCGATCAAATCCGAAAAAGTTTCGGAAATAAGATGATCCGTTTCAATTTCGTCATCATCCAGTGTGACGACTAGTTCTAATTCAGGGATTTTTGCTTCAATGATTTTATGAGCAAGCTTGCCGGAAATAAAAATGATTTTTGCGCCCGCATTACGCAAAATATGGTGGACTTCAGATTTGTGAAAATCCGGCAAAATCGGGACATTGATCGCGCCCATCGTACCCACAGCAAAATAGACCATTCCCCAACGAGGACCATTTTCGCTCAGAATAGCAACGCGGTCCCCTTTTTGAATTCCTCGTTTATGCAAAGCATCCCGGAGCGCGGAAACTGTTGCGCTGATCTGATTATAACGAAGAGGTTCTTCATCGACAAAAGACAGCGCAACCTTATCGCCAAAACTCTCAGTGCTATTTTCAAAAATAGTTTTCAAAGTTCTATCTGTAATTTCCGCCATGTTATCTCTCCTATAATTATTGAATCATCGAAAGCTTTCCTACCCATTTCTAATAAAGTAAATAAAATAGAGTTGAGGATCAACAAGTTTTTTGAACAAGATTCAAAAAAAAAGACAGACAAAAAAAACCGACATCAGTAAAGATGCCGGTTTTAAATCGCAGAGGAATTTTTAAACAAAAAAATCTTAACGCTTTTCTGCAATGCGCGCAGCTTTTCCTCTCAGATTTCTCAAGTAATAAAGTTTTGCTCTGCGCACGCGACCAACACGAAGCCGGTCAATTTTTGCAATATTCGGAGAGTGGATCGGGAAAATACGCTCAACGCCAACGCCGTTTGAAACCTTGCGAACAGTGAATGTACTGTTTACACCACCGCCCCTTTTGTTAATCACAACGCCCTGGAAAACCTGTATTCTTTCCTTATCGCCTTCAATAACTTTAACATGAACGGCCACAGTATCGCCGGCTTTAAAATCCGGCACATCGGATTTCATACCAGCCGTTGCAACAGCATCTACTTTGTTCATTTTATTGTGCCTCCTGTTTTCAGAGGATGTACTCTAGTTTTCGGATTCAATGTATTTTAAATAAAGGTCTTTGCGCCTTTCTTTCGTTCGTTCCAGCGCTTTTAACCTTCGCCATTTCTCAATTTCAGCATGATTGCCGGAGAGCAAAACTTTTGGAACTGTCATGCTGCGAAAATTTTCAGGCCGGGTATAATGCGGATGATCAAGCAAACCCGTCTGAAAAGAGTCATTAATTGCAGAATCGATGTCGCCTATAGCTCCGGGCAAAATGCGAACAACAGAATCAATAATGACTACAGCCGGAATTTCACCTCCGGTCAAAATATAATCACCTATTGAAATTTCTTCATCGACCAGCTTTTCGATAACGCGCTCATCTATACCTTTGTAATGCCCGGACAAAAGAACAAGCTTGTCACGAAGGGAAATTTCAACCGCTTTTTTCTGATTGTACGTTTCTCCTGTTGCGGACATCAGCGTCAGCGGTGTATCACCAAGGTCATATTTTTCATAAACATCTTCAATACAACGAAAAAGAGGCTCAGGTTTGAGGATCATCCCCGCACCACCTCCGTAAGGATAATCGTCTATTTGCTTATGTTTATCCCTTGCATAATCGCGGATGTCGTGCAAATGAATTTCCACAATACCCGCACTTTGCGCTCTTTTTAAAATGCTTTCACTTAAAGGGCCTTGGAAAACTTTTGGAAAGGCCGTTATAACATGAATTTCCAAAACAAACTCTCAATCAAGCAAACCATCTAATAGGTGAATAGTAACAACACCGGATTCAGTATCAATATTTTTGATCACATCAGGTATCGCAGGGATCAGAATCTCCTTTTCTCCAGACTTGACGACGTATACATCATTTGCCGGATTAGTAATAATATCCACAATTTTTCCCAACATGTCCCCGGTCGTAGTTTTCACTAAAAGGTCCAGGATCTCAAAGTAGTAATGCTGTCCCTCAGGCAATGGCATACGCTGATCAACTGAAATTTCCAGATATGCCCGTCGCCACTTTTCAGCCTCGTTGCGGTCCTGAATGCCCTCAAGTGAAAGAATTATAGATTTATTGCCAATTCGAACTTCTTTTATATTGAAAAAAGTCCGGGTTTCGTTATCAAAGCTCAAGCCGACTTTTTCCAAAAGCTTGAAACGTTCAGGGTCGTCTGTTAATGGCTCAACTTTCAAGGCGCCGTGGACACCATGCGCTCTTGCAATCCGGCCAATGACGATAAAATCGGGAAGCTTTTTATTTGGTTGACTGGATGGCATCGGCCCCGAAAAAAATATATGGAAAAATTACGATTCTTTAGTTTCTTCTGCTTTGGTTTCCGGTTCAACCTCAGCAGGCTCTTCCACAGCTTCGACGCTATCTTCCTTAGCGGCTTCAACAGTTTCCACTACAGCCTCTTCCGCTACAGCTTCTTCCGTAACAGCTTCTTCTGCCGCAGCTACCTCCTCCGCAGCTTCTTTCTCATCATCTTTGCGCATCTTCATGGCAGCCTGAGCTTCCAGGCGTTTCTGATGTTCGAGCTGAACGATTTCCCATTTTTTAAGTTCTTCTTCAATTTTCTCGTCGTCATATCCACGTTTGCGCAAATCCCATTCAAGCATAATGCCTTTTCGCTGTAAAAAACTTTTTACAGTATCAGAAGGAATTGCTCCACGGTCCAGCCATTTCATGGCCTTTTCTTTGTCGATTTCCAAATCGACAGGATCGGGCAAAGGATTATAAAACCCAACTTTTTCGAGGTATTTACCATCGCGCCGGTTTCGAGAGTCCACTGCCACGATTCGATACATTGGGAGTTTTTTCCTCCCCATTCGACGCAATCTTAACTTGACTGACAAATCTAATCTCCTTCAAATTATATCAAAATCCAAAGGGCATGGCCATTTTTCTGCCACCGCCCCGTTTCATTGACTTTATCATTTTACGCATCATATTAAACTGATTGAGGAGTTGGTTCACATTCTGAACGCTCGTCCCGCTTCCAACGGCAATACGTTTCCGCCGGCTTCCATTAATGACATGCGGATTTCTCCGCTCATCGCGAGTCATTGAACTGATAATTGCTTCGATGCGCACCAGGGCGCGCTCGTCAACCTGCAAGCCTTTCAGGGCTTTGTTTTGCATTCCCGGTATCATGCCCAAAATATCCTGCAACGGCCCCATTTTTTTGATCTGCTGCAATTGATCAAAGAAATCTTCGAGCGTAAATTCCTGACGGCGCAGCTTTTTTTCCAGTTTCGCTGCTTTTTCCGCATCGACGGCTTCCTGCGCCTTTTCAACCAGCGTGACCACATCGCCCATGCCCAAAATTCGTGAAGCCATTCTGTCAGGGTGAAAAGCCTCCAACTGGTCTAATTTTTCACCAATGCTCAGAAACTTGATGGGCTTTTGCGTTACAGCCCGGATGGACAGTGCTGCGCCACCGCGAGCATCGCCATCCATTTTGGTTAAAACAACACCGGTAAAATCGACGCGTTCCAAAAAGATTTTTGCCGTATTCACAGCATCCTGTCCGGTCATGCCATCGGCAACGAACAGAATCTCTGCGGGATCCAGTGTTTTTTTGATCGCCGCGGCTTCCGACATCATATCCTCATCAATGTGCAATCTGCCGGCAGTATCGATTATGATGGTGTCATGCATATGCTTGCGTGCATGTTCTGCTGCATGTTTGCAAATGGCGAGAACGTCGTTCGTATCTTCAAAGAACGTTTGAATGTTCGCAGAACGTCCGACAACTTTGAGCTGTTCAATCGCTGCGGGCCGGTAAATATCTGCGGCAACGAGAAGTGGATTCCGACCTTTTTTACGAACAAACATCCCAAGCTTTCCGGCCAAGGTTGTTTTACCGGAACCCTGAAGTCCGACGAGCATGATGACGCTTGGAATTGAATTGGAAAATGCGATGGGCACTTCCTTTTCGCCCATCAAAACCGTTAATTCATCAAAAATAATCTTGACAATTTGCTGTCCCGGAGTAATGCTCTTAAGCACTTGCTTGCCAAGAGCTTTTTGCTCAACTTCATTAATAAATTTTTTAGCAATTTTATAATTGACATCAGCTTCCAAAAGTACCCGCCGAATCTCGCGCATGGATTCGGAGACATTTTGTTCTGTCAGTTTTCCGCGTCCTTTTAGCTTTCGGATAACTGTGTCTAATTTTTCAGATAGCTCTTGAAACATAAAATATCACTAATGTCAAAAGTTCGAATTCCGGGAAATACAAAGCTTGTAAATTTAAGTAAAAGATAGGTTCTTTGCAAGTTCTTTTTAAAATATTGCGTAACATATCAGTTATGGGCGGGAAATTTGACCAAGATTTTATAACGCTGCTTGGACGAGTCATTCCGGCGCATGCCGAAATCTCCAAACTCTTGATTTTAGGAGACTCCGGCATTCGCCGGAGTGACTTGCTTTATCCTATTGTTAAGATATTCTTTGTTTTGCTCTCAAACTCTTATTTTATCCACCCGTAACTGAGATTTTACAATATTGCGTAAAAGCTCACTTACAGGTGGGTAAGTTGATCGCCCGGATATTCAACTGTTTAATTTTGAAACTGCTAAAGCAGTTCTCATTCAATTCTCAATGGTATAAGCACCATGATAAATCATGGTGTTGTGACAAATTGAACCAACACCACAATTTATTGTGGTGTACAAAACGAATGAAAAATTCCCGGCAACCGCTTCAGCGGTTTTAAATATAAAATTCACAAATAGAGATTTCCCACACGTAAGTGAAGTTTTACAATATTGCGTAACATTTCAGTTATAGGCGGAAAATTTGATCAAGATTTTATGACGCTGCTGGGACGATACTATTTTACAAAATCAATCCTTGATTTATTCACCATTTTTCTTATATTTAGTATTATACAAACAATGTTCATATTAAGGTATGAGGATATAATATGCAAGAAGATTTAAAGTTAGAAGTTGGCCAAGAAGTAGAAGCAATGTGCACAAAATGCAAGGGGCCGTCCATTCACGTCATAGAATCCATTAAAGATGACAAAATTTTTAAAGTTCTTTGCAAAGGCTGTAACAGTTCTCACCGCTATCGTCCGGCCACTGATGCAAATATTGCCAAAATGAAAGAAGCCATCGCGAAAAAAGGGCCACCGAAAACAAAAGAAGAACGAAGATGGAGCAGACTGCTCAATAAAGTGGATTCTGAAAAGGCAGTGGATTATCAAATGGACAAATCGTTTGACGAAAAAGCTGTCATCAATCATTCTAAATTTGGAATGGGCGTGGTTGTAGAAATTATGGATCAGACAAAAATCTCTGTCGCCTTTAAAGAGGGAACGAAAACGCTGGTTCAAAACAGATAAACATAAAACTTTACGCATTTAAAAAAAAAGCATACCTGTCAGCAGGTATGCTTTTTTTATTGCCTCTCTCTATTCTGCTATCAATTCTTTTTTCGATTCAATATGCCCCTTTAAATCATCCATCTCAAACCAGGTTGGTTTCAGCTTTCGCTGACTAAAAAGTTTTTCTCCCTGATCCATGTAATGCGGAGACTCCGGATCATCGCTTTCGCCCCAGGGCAAAACTCCGACCGATTTTATCGGCTTTGATAAAATGACAACCATGGTACCGGACTGGCCGCCGGCGCCAATGGTTACGCCGTTTTTGCTATCCCCCCACACTGCACGCAGTGATTGTATTCCGTTTTCAAAACTTCCCCCTCCCAGCGGATAACTTTTATCCCCGCGTTTCAGGATAACGGTCTCGCCCCATTTTACTTCATCTTTGCCAAAAGTTGCAAGGAGATATTTTTTTGCATCCCGCACTGAGAGCAGCAGATTCCTTTTTTGCGCAGATTTCAATGACCCGAGTTCCTGAATGACCGGAGCGCGGCGTTTTTCGAGAGCCGATCGCCACGCACGGTACATTGTCGCACCTGTATTTTCTTTGTTAACGTGTCCATTCCACTGGATGATGAGATTGACAGCTTTTTTGATATCCTGAAATTGATTTCCATATCGATCGAAAGCACCTTGAAGTGCTTGCTGCCAGGGAGCAATATCCGGTAATCCCGTATCAACGGCGATCTCCCTGGCGCGCTCAAAAGTCAGGCCCTTTGCAGCACTTAAAAGCGCAACAGCCCTTTTCCCGCGAGGATTGGTACGGGTTTCATCATCATTATAAATATAAGCCGGATATTTTGAGGCGACCATTGGGCTATTGGGAAACATCGTCCCGGGAGAAATATTGCAATTTTGCATAAATCCGGCTTTAGGATTCAGAATCTGCACCAGGTCTTTGGTGGAATGAATCCCCTTCCATTCTGTCGCTGCGGTTGAACCGGGAACGGGCAGACTCCAATCATACTTTGTGTCGCGAACAGGTACGCGACCGGTTCGTTGATAATAAATATTTCCTTCCTGGTCGGCAACCATGATATTTTGCGGCATGAATTGACGCAATTCCAGGGCTGCCTTGAATTCACTCAAATTCCCGGCCAGATTCATCGCCTCCATTTGCTGAACCAGACCGATTTGGTCTGCATAAGGAATAGCCAGCACATACGCTTTATTTCCATCCCGTTTATAGATGGGGCCGTGATGTGTTCTTTCCACGACCCTTTTCACAGTCTCCACGCCGTCTTTACGCTTCACTGGAATTTTCAAAGTATCGACACTTATAGAACGCCACTCATTTTCATACCTGTATTGCAGGGAATTATTGGGATTAATCTCCTCTACGTAACAATCGCCGCAATCAGGCCCGCCGGTCGTAGCTGCCCAGGACAAATGACGATTATGTCCCAAACCGACAAAGGGCGTTCCAACGACACTAATGCCGCAGCTATGAATCTTGCCACCGTGGAGACGCACTTCAAACCAGTGTCCATCCTGATTCCAACTCAGGTGAGGATCGATGAGTGCAATCGGCGAGCCGCTTTTTGTGCGCGTCCCTGAAACAGCCCATTCATTCGATCCATGAGTATGTTTTGTCTTGCGCCGACCAAGCTTATAATCATCCAGCGCTTGGCCGAGAGGCCACCACCAGATGAATGCGCGCCCGAGTGCGACAGGATGCCATGGCTTTAATTCCAGAGAAAACTCGGGTACCTTGTCCGGATGATCACGCATGAACGCCTTAATCCCGGCGATGAAAGATTCCAGTTCTTTTTGCAAATGCAGTGGTAACTGAGAATATTTTTCCTCACTCACTGCTGCATGGCGCCAGACCCTTTGCGTGTAATCATGTTCAATAAAATTCGGACCAAAAGCTTCGGCCATTCTTCCTACAGCCCATCGGTAGCTTGTCATGATTTGACCGAGACGGTCTTCCGCTTGCGCGTAGCCCATGCCGTAAGCGAGGGCGATTTCGTTTTTGGCGTAAATGTGAGGAACACCCCATGAATCCCTGTAGATTGTAACAGTATTTTTATTCCCGCAACTCAGATTATTCAACGACAACAATAAAGTGACAAAAAGAAGTGTTCTTGTTGCGCCGAATCGTCTTTTGTTTCGCACAGAGGACCTCCTGTTAGAATAGTGTTTAAAAAACTTGAGAATGTGCTTTCAAAAAATCCAGGATTTCATCGATTGCTGTAAAAGCCAAACATGTCGATGTATCCGCGGCTCCATAATAAATGGCGATTCTCCCGCTCGGTGCGTCGCACAGAGCAGCGCATGGGAACACCACGTTGGGAACGTGACCGGAAATTTCATAATCTTTTTCCGGTGTAAGAATGTGCCGGTCGGTTCGATACAGGACTTTCCACGGTCGATCAATATCCAATAACGCTGCGCCCATGCTATAGACAAAACCGTTACACGTATCCATCACGCCATGATAAAAAAGCAGCCAGCCTTCTGTTGTCTCAATGGGAATCGGACCCGCTCCGATTTTAGTTCGCTGCCACCATTGTCCACCGCTCTTCATAACCAGCCGGTGTTTTCCCCAATAAACCATGTCCGGACTTTGACTGAGATAAATATCGCCAAAAGGCGTGTGCCCGTCATCGCTGGGGCGGCTGAACATAAAATAGTTGCCGTTAATTTTTTCAGGAAAAAGCACGCCGTTGCGATTAAATGGAAGAAATGCATTTTCCAATCGTATAAATTTCTTGAAATCTTTTGTTTTAGCAACACCAATTGTCGGGCCGTTATGACCGCTGCACCAGGTGATAAAAAATTCGTCGTCAATTTTGCACAATCTCGGATCATAAGCATAAGCCGAAGGATCACCAACATCCGACTCGTCGTAAATAAAATCAATTTTTTGTTCTTCTATTTCCCAATGCACACCGTCACGACTTTTACCCAAATGCAAAAAGGGCATGCGGCTTTTGGACTCGGTACGAAAAACGCCGACAAATTCATCCTGAAAAGGCACTACAGCGCTGTTGTAAATTCCCTGAATTCCGGGCATTGGATTTCGATCGAGAACCGGATTGCCGCTGAAACGCCAGACAATATCACGACATTCATCCGGCTTTTTTTCCCATGGAATATTCGGGAGAGCATCTCCAATGATGGCTCCCTTGTGTTTTAAATTTCCACTCTCCTGCAATTTATTGTCTATCCCTTCTCAATTTGCATTTCCCCCATCTATTAAAATATTTAGCTCATTCCCCACCGGAAAGGATGGCCCGCATAATAACCGGCTTCATCTTTGCCCCCTGACGTTGACCGCTTAGAGCGTCGATGGCCTCGAAATCATAAGCACCTTTTCTTCTGAAATAACCGATCCAGTATGGATAGAAAACATTCTTATCAAAGGTGATTGAACGTATGGTGATTTCATCACGCTTTTTCAAACTTTGGCGCAATACCATACGATGAAATTCATCTTCACCCAATTTCACTGCTTCGTCGACTGAAATCTTAAAATCCGCACTTTTCCCCGGCATGTCGGGTTTTTCAGTTAATTCGGTTTCATCATAATAGGCAAAATGTCCTTCAATGCCGTCGACACAAATTTTCATCGAATTCACTTTTGCTTTTCTATTTTCCATTTCCACATTAAAAACATAGTTCGGCAAATAGTAAAGTTCAACTTTGATGATTTTTCTTTTCCTTGTCAAAGGGCGCGGGGATTTTGACAATAGAATCCAGGCTCTCTGTTCTTCAATTCGAGGAACGACGAACACATTTATCCTTTCTTCCTGTTCCAACGTCCTTTAATGACCCCGGCAAGCCCGATCAAAAAGATCAAACCGCCTGAGATCAAGTTTACGATTTTGCCATGGAATGTATCGGTGTAAAAAACAGCAATCATGACCGCCACTCCAAAAACAGCAAGGAAACTTCCAATAAGAATCAAAGTATCCAGATCACGTGCTGTATGATCTTTTTGCTCTACTTTATCAGACATTTATTAACCTCAACATGTATTCACGATTTCAATCAATTAAAAATATAAATAAACCGCAACCATAACAGCAACGATAACGAAAACCCATAATTTCAGATTCCGCCACAATTTTTGATCTTCAGCTCCCTCATAGATATATTTTCTGGGAAGAGTGAAAGCAAAAATCAAGGGAATGATATAGGCCATAATAACAAGAAAACGGGCCCAACCTTCCGACAAATTAGCTAAAAAGTCAAAATTAAGCATAAAGATTATTCCTTACTCATATTTTTTTCAATGACATTCTGTAGCTTTTCATCTTTCAAAACCATGCCGTAAACCAGACCGCGCAATTTTTCCAAAGGATACGGACGGGTGAAAAGGCTCACCGAAACGGTAAGAATTAAGGAACCAAGAAAACTCCACCATGAAATAAAGAGAAATGGATCTTCAATAGTAAATAAGCTGCTTTTAAAAATATACAAACCCGCTGAAATAAAAAATCCACCGACAAGGCCTACCAGTCCTCCCCATTGTGTTGCTCTTGCCCAAAACATCCCCAGGATGAGAATTGCAAGTGAAGGGCCTTGTATGAAAGAAAGCAAAGTTTGCATATAGACATACATGCCGGGAAACAAACTTGTGATCGGCGCTGTAGCAACGGCAAAAACCATGAGGACAACTGTAAAGACACGTCCCATGATCAAAAGATGGCGATCCGAGGCATCCTTTTTTATAAAGCGTTGATAAATGTCTTTGGTCCAGATTGTTGCCGTCGAGTTCACCGCCGAATCAATGGTTGACATGAGCCCTGAGAAAAAAGCCGCGAAAAGCAAACCCGTCATTCCCGGGGGCAAAAGTCTTTTAATCATGATCGGAAAAGCGCGGTCACCATCTGCAATGCCCGGGTAAAGCGCAAGGGCAATAAGTCCGGGAAAAACGAAAAGAACAGGTATAAACATTTTGAGAAAAGCACCCCACAGCACACTTGCTTTGGCGTGCCACTCGTTGCGTGCACCGAGGGAGCGCTGAACGATCGTCTGGTTGGCGATGAAATAAGCCGGCGCTAAAACAATCGCCAAACCGAACAAAATGCCTGTCCACGGATAAGGCGTGTTTTCTTTCGGCGAAACAATCATTGTGAAATGATGTGCATATTCAGGCCCCAGGCTCTGTATTTTTTGCACCATCGCTTCCCAGCCGCCGAGCTGCCAGAGGCCGAGTACAAGAATTGCAATGCCGCCGACAAACATGATGATCAACTGCACTACATCGCTCATAACCACAGCCGAAAGCCCGCCCATCATCGTGTAAAAACCGACGACAACGGCTGTGATAACAATGGAGATCATGATCGGCCAGCCCATTAATTCACTTAACAGCACACCCGTCGCCCAGAGCGTTACACCGAGACCAAAGGCCATCACAATGAGCCACATGCTGGCATGAATGGCACGCACACCGGTATTATATCGCCTTCCAAGATATTCCGGGATGGTAAATACTCCTGCCCGCCAATAATAAGGAATGAAAACAAGTGCAGCCAGAATCATTGCGGGTATCGAGCCGATCCAGTCCATATTGCCGACGACGATGCCATAGCGATAAGCCTGACCGGTTAGTCCGACAAAATCGACTGCACCAATATCCGAAACAACAATGGACATACCAATCGCCCAAAACGGCAGCATTTTCCCGGCAAGAAAGAAATCTTCGGACGTACTGATGTACTTTTTAAAATAAACGCCAATGCCAACAATTCCTCCCATATAAAGCAAAACAATTACGATATCAATACCTTTTAGCGCCATAAAAATCTCCGTTTTTGTTATTTGACGGCAATATTAAAAAATGATTTCTTTTCGACTGTCGCAATCCCGGCAGGATAAAACTGGTGCACAAAATCTTCCGATTCAAGCAAATGTTTTTCAATCATCCCGGAATCCCTATCTATTAAAAATTTCAATTCCTGTAAATCGTCAGACCAGCAAAATCCGTTGAAAAATTCTGCGCCGGAAAACTGCGTCTTGTACATTGCGTTGCGGCTATAACATGAACCCAGATAAATGTAAAGAAAGCCTTTCTCTCTGAGCAAAGATACAGCAGAGGTCATCATTACCATACCGAGACTTTGCTTAAAATAATCCAAATCGTAAAAAGAATAATAGTAAAATCCCATTTGCGCAGGCTCGAGGTAAAGCATGACCAGACCGACATCTTTGGTTGTTTCCCGATCGCGAAAAAGCAAAACATGAGAAACGATGGGAGCATTGAAAAGGTCGTCAATCCTGTCATGACTCATGACATCGGCTCCGAACTTTTGATCGGCATAGGTTTTACAAAAATCCCTCCACGCCGGGCTATAATCAAAATCTGCGCGATCAAGCAGAGTATATTCAAAAGCTTCACCTTTTCTCAAAATTCTTCTGTTCTCGGAAGAAGGTTCAAACTTCCCCAGGTCAATCCGAACCTGTCGGCACATATAGAATCGGTCCAGAAAACGAGAGTTGGGCAAAAACCCGCGCGCAAAAATGTCCGACGGCTTTTCCTTCTGTTCAGGAACAGCCCAGATGGCATAAGGAAAAATATAATTCGCATAATCCGATTTGTATTCGGAGAAAAAAAGCTTCAACAAAACTCCTGCAATTTAGGAAAAGATTATAGATTTTCCAAGGTAATCGTTAAAATTATAAGCATGATGCAAGCAGCATTCAGCGATTTGTAATTCATTAACTAGTAGAGCAATCCCAAAGTAGCGTGTCATTGCGAGCGAAGCGAAGCAATCTCATAGATGCCTGGAAATAAGAAGATTGCTCCGTCGCTACGCTCCTCGCAACGACAGCAATGGTAATTAGGAATTGCCCCCCTAGTCCGCACCGGGAGGCCATAAGCTTTTACCAATATCAAGGCGATAGTAGCTGCTGAGGCAGTAAATCTTTTTTATATTTTCATAAGCCAGTGCAATGGCCTTTTGCATCGAATCAGAAGTAGAAATAACATCCGCAATGCGATGGCCGGACATAAACATTTTTCCTTCCTCACTGGCCGTTACTTCATTCCACCAAATATCACAAGTTGGGTCGCCTCGCAATTGCACGGCGAGATACGGCCCGACGACCTTGGTGTAAGGATAGCCCCAACCGGCCAGCGTGAGTGTACAGCCGTAGCTTTTATCGGGATTAAATTGCATGTCGATCTTTTCGTTTTTGGCAACTGCCAAAACCATTTCAACAGGATTTTTCAACATGCGCCACAACGCCGGGCCGGTGGTAACGCCGGTACGAACATTGTACTCTAAAACATACCATTTGCCATCGCGAAAAGCGGCCGTAACCTGTACCGGGCCATGAAAATTCGTTTCCCGAAACCAGGGTAGCAACGGCTGCAACAGATCGCGAACCAATCCATACTTATCATCGGGATCGGCTTCAATCAGTCCGCCCAGCGGTGCACCGGCAACGGGTCCCATATTACCGTCGAAAGCGCGTTTGTATTCCTGGTTTGTAACCATAGGATAAATTTCACCGCCGGATACAAAACCGATATGCCCAACTTCACGACGTCCCATGTACTCCTGGAGAAAGACGCCCTCGGAATAATCGACGTTTTTCAACCAACTGAGCGTATCCTCGATTGTTTCACAAACAATGGTATGCACAGGCGCGCCCGGCGAGCACAAGGGATTTTTAATCACATACGGTTTGGGATTGGCAATCACGAAATCATGCGCTTCACCTTGATCTTTGGCGACATGAGCAACAGGAAACGGTATGCCATATTTTTCACACAATTTCCTACCGTAATCACGATCCCGCTCCAGAAGCATGGCCTCCCCGGAGGGGGAAAGAATGGGGATGCTTGAATCGAGCAATTCATCTTTCCACTCTGCGGTGTGCCAGTCAATGGACATGGGGATGACGAGATCTATTCCTTTTTCTTTCATCAAAGGAACCGGATTGGGAATCTCTTTATAATATAAAGTGTCTCCCTCTTTTGATGGGCCGTAGTGGCCATATTCGCGTGTCAAATAACAGGAAACCTGCGCGCCTTCGTCGGCAAGGCAGCGCATGGCGGCTGCGGCAAAAGAGCCGATACCGAGAACCATAATTTTGGGGGCACCGGCGTGGGTTGGTTGCGTCAAAAAAACTCCCTTCCGCTTGTCAGTTATTTAGGCCAGCTTTGCGAAACCTCGGAGGTTTCGCAAAGCTCATCCCTCATAAAGTGAACAGATACTTTTCCCAGATAATGGTACAGCCACAATTGGGAAATCAGCTTACCTCGTAGGTTTTCCGAAATTTCCTTTTGCAAAATTTTCTACAGGACACTTTTTAAAGAGAGAAAATAGCATGTCATTCCCGCATGTTTTTAGCAGGAATCCATCATGTCGGACAAAACCTTGTCAAACATTTTCGGTTTCAGCTAATTCTTTGGCGATTTCATGAGAAATTTTTCCGGCATGTTCCAGTATATTTCTGTCATTTAACCGCAGAAAGCCATCAAGTTTTTCAGTCCAGTTTTTCATATACATGGGGATGCGGCGCAAGAGTTCGTCAAAGTAATCAAAGGGCTGATCAGGATTTTTCAGGCGCTCATCATCCAGCACAAATCCTTTGACAATATACTCTCGCAACCGTTGCGTCGCCCATTGCCGAAAGCGGGTGGCGATAAGGGATTTTATACGATAGCCCACAGAGATAATAGCATCGAGATTGTAGAATTTCTGTAGCCGTTTTACCGTCCTGTCCCCTTCTTTTTGAAGTATTAAGAAATCCTTAATAGTTGAATCTTTTTCCAATTCATCTTCATTGTAAATATTTTTCAGATGAAGATTTATGTTCGGAATGGTTGTCTGAAACAGTTCAGCCATTGACTTTTGAGTTAGCCAAACCGTTTCATTCTCCAGGCGCACTTCCAGCTTTGTCTCCCCGCTTTCAGACTGGTATATCAGGATGTTCGATTTGATAATTTTATGATTTGATGATTTATTCATTTTAATTTAATTTCCCAGCTTTGCGAAACCTCCAAGGTTTCGCAAAGCTAATTGCCAAGCTATCCGCTCAGGCCTACGTCTAAACATCAGCCAAAAATTGGCTTATTTTGTCATAGGTGATATTTTCCGCATGAAACTCGATAAAAGCACTTTTTGAACCGAACCAGTCGAGAACGTCTTCTCTTCTCACCTTTGTCGGAGAATTGCTTAGAAAAGCATTATACGAACTAAAGGGCCACTTTTCATAAGAATCCCGATAATGGTGATGAATGGGATTGTTATGAATATAATGAATCACAGCAGTAAAATATTTCTCAGTATCAACTCGAATTCTTTTAAAACTTTTTTGAAACAAACTCCCTTTCCTTTTGTTTTCCTTATTAAACGCCAAAGCATAACTCCGGAAAAGCAACATAAATTGATTTTCAAGTAGCGTATTTACATCAGGAAAATCAGCAATAGCTTTGCGAAACTTTTCAAGTTTCGCAAAGCTCTCAGGGACTCTTGCAAAAAAATGAAAATGCGTTGGCAGAAGGCAATATGCATAGACTTCGAGTAATTCACCTATATATTTTTCCCAGCGCCCAAGAAAGAATAAGTAATTCCGTTTTGATCTAAAAACAACTTCATTATTAATACTGCGGTTAAATATATGGTAAAAACAGCCGTGATAAAACGTGTCATGATATGGCATATCCATGGATTCATCCTCCCAATAAATATTGTTAGCTTTGCGAAACCTCGCAGGTTTCGCAAAGCTAACAATCACCCTCCAAAAAACGTCCCCCACGTCCAGTCGACCAAAAGATGAACGATTGCGGCGGCGGTTACTTTGCGGGTTTTGATGAACGTCCAGCCGTAGAAATATCCTGCAACAGTAGCAAGAATCATATAAACCCACGGCGCATGCCAGGTGCCGAGCGGGCCGAGGTGAATATCTAAAAACGGCGGATTAGGGTTGTCGCCATGGGCCAGGCCAAAAATCACGGAAGAAATCGACAGAGCGATGATCGTGCCGTTCTTTTTATTAGCCAGTTTTTTCTCTATTAAATTGTGAATGACACCGCGGAAAAAGATTTCTTCCGGTATGGCCGTAAAAAAAGCAATACCGACAAATGTCGCGACCATCTGTCCGAGTGCCGGAAGTCGTTGCGAAAAGTCGATAAATCCGGTCGCAAATCCAAAGATCAGCGCAACGGGCATAAAAAAAATAAAGTTCTGAATGGCGGTGCGCCAGTCCGGGCCTTTAAGCCGATAAGTAAAACCGACATCCGGCAGACGGCGAACGGCGAAATAGAAATAGATGATCAGTGCCAGTCCTATGAGATGATAGACTCCGGCCATGCCGTGCTGCGGCGGAATGCTCAACCCCGGTATCCAGCTAAATTCAATGGGGAACCACATAAAGAGAATCAAAGCGACATCCAGCCATTGCAGGCTTGTATCTTTGCCGCGGAGTAAAATAATAAATCCAACCGGCAGCATACAATAGAGCAAACCGCCGATCACGTAATACAGATCGATTCTTGCCGCGAGAAGAGCATAGGTCAAAGAAATAAGCCATAAGCCAAGTGGAATCTGCCACAGCCGGGCCGGAACGCGTTCGGTTTCTGTGCCGATAATTTTAATAAGCGTCGGATTTCCCTGAAGGACATAAATACCGACAAAAAAGATAAAGGCAAAGAAGCTTAAAATCGTTATTCCCACACTCATGGGCGTACGGATGAGATAGGCACCAAATGTAAGCGAAAGAACCACAAGATAAGCGATGCCCAATTTCAGATCGCGCAACAGCAGTGCTTTTTGATGATCTTTAATTACCATTTTTTACCTGCCTTTTTTGTTACCGGCTGTTTTTCAGCAGACGCAGACGGCTGCTTTTAAAGACTGAAATATAAAAATTTACAACAAGAGTTTCAAATGTTATTTACCATTGGCAGTTCATTTTCCACCAATTGCTCCAAAGTCTGTCTTTTTCGTATCAACAAAAATTTCCCATTTTCTCTCAGCAGAACTTCCGGTACCTGCAGAGCGGAATTGTAATTAAAAGGCGTCATGGAAGAACAGTAAGCGCCGGTCCCTCCGATAACTATGAAATCATCGAGCTGAGGTTCGGCCAGCAAGCGCGGCGTGACATTACCGGCTTCATCGAGACACTGGGAATCGCCGCTTTCGCAGCATTTGCCGACAATAACACGGCGATCTTTTTCCGCATCCAGAGCGCTTAAATCAAATTCGCTTGATCTTAATTGCCCTTCTTTTGAAATCACATAAAAAGGATGCCGGGAGCCGTAAAGCAGGGGCCTGGAATTCGTTTCCATACCGCCGTTCAAAAGAATGAAATGAAAGCCTTTTACACCGGTGTGTTTTTTATCCAGAACGCGCGTGACAAGATAGCCGGCATTGGCCATGATAAATGTACCGGGTTCTACTTCCATCGACAGTTTACGATTTGTTTTCTCATAAAATTCGATCAATTTCTGTTTGGCAAAAGCTCCCAAATCCTGCAAATCTGCAGCATCTTCATCCGGCATACGCGCTTCTTTAAAGCCGCCGCCAAAATTAATAGTTTTGACATCGGGAAAGTATTTTTCCACAAATCCCAGTTCCCGGTCAATGTTTTCCCGCCATTCCGCCGGATCGCCGCCCGAACCAATGTGCACATGAATCTGATCGAACACGAGTCCTTTTTTGTCTGCAAAATCAAGCGCCTGTTCGATATTAGTTAAATGCACGCCAAACGAAGAATAATCGTGACCGGTATTTCGCGTCGCGGATTCTCCGGCGCCGGTTCCGGGGTGCACTCGCATTGACAGCGCAACATCATTTTCACGGGCAAAATCGGCAATCAATTCAAGCTGGCGCAGCGAACAGACGTTGTATTTCATTCCGGCAAGGATCATCTTTTCAAGGTCATCCCTCTCCTTGCCCAGCGGGACTTCCTGCGTCGTTAACATCATCCTGTCATAAGGAACGCCGGCCATAAATGCGCGCTTGCCCTCATTTAAACTACTCAAATCGAGATGCAGCCCCTGCGCGGTAATAAGCTGCAGCAAGGCCTTGTTCGAATTGGCTTTTATGGCATATCGTACTTTCA
>JAADGR010000233.1 GCA_013152225.1 Calditrichota bacterium | reverse complement strand
TTTTATTCACGGCGAACATGGTCGGGACACCGAACAAGCCGACGCCGGCAAACTGCAATCGATGGCCAGGCTGATTTTAGCATCGAGGGCAGATCAGCTTACTACTGTTTCAAATGATATTGCCAGTCTCATGATCGAAAAATGGCATGCCAATCCGCAAAAGATTAAAGTCATTCACAATGGCATCGGTCTCGAACGATTTCGTCCGGCAAAGAGCAGGAGGGAAGCAAAAGTAAAGATCGGCGTGGATGAGAATGATTTTCTTTTCGGCACGGTCATCGGCAGTTTCCGGCCGGTCAAAGACCTGCCGACGATGATTCAAGCCTTTGCAATCATCAGACACAGGTACGAAAATGTACGGCTGGCCATTGTCGGTGGCCGCATCGGCACATCGGATGCGGACGAAGGAAATACAAAATATTTTTCGGAATTAAAATCATTAATAAATCAATTGGATTTGGCGGATACGGTGAGATTCTATGGGCCGCGCGATGCGGTTGAACAGTACATGCAGGCTTTTGATGTTTATGTGAACAGTTCCCTGTACGAGGGCATGTCAAACACGCTTTTGGAGGCCATGGGCAGCGGAACGCCGGTCGTTGCAACGAAGGTGGGAGGAACACCCGCAATCATCCGCAGTGGATTTAACGGCTTGCTGGTTCCGCACAAATCACCTGAAGAAATGGCACAGACGTTGATGAATATTCTGGAATCCTCTGATTTGCGTAAGGATCTAAGCAAAGAGGGCCGGCGTTACGTGGAATTGTTTCATCGCAATGAAGATTTTATTCACGAGCACGAAAAAATGTACATGCGATTATACGATAAAGCCCGTCAAAAAGGGGCTTTTTTTCTGTTAAGAAGGCGGTTTTCTCAGCCTTTCGTTCCTGAAGAAAAAATGAATGCGAGCAATTAATATGTGCGGGATTTTTGGATTCACCAGACTCGGTATGCGCAATGATGATGTCGGTGCGGTGCTTGCCCGCATGAGCGAACTGCTGGTTCATCGTGGTCCGGATGGAGAGGGCAGTTATGTGGATGAAAATATCGCACTGGGTCATCGACGCCTGAGCATTATCGATCTGGAATCCGGCGCACAGCCCATGCAGGACTGGAAAAAACGATATACAATTACATTCAATGGCGAGATTTACAATTTTTTGCAATTGCGTGAAAAATTTATTCGAGAGGGATTTCGTTTCCAAACCCGGTCGGATACCGAAGTAATCCTTGCAGCTTTTGAAAAATACGGTGAACGCAGTGTGGAATATTTCCAGGGCATGTTTGCGTTCGCGCTCTGGGACAAATTGGAGAATAAACTCTTTTTGGCAAGGGATCGCGTTGGCAAAAAGCCACTGTATTATTTTCACGACCGTGATCGGTTTGTGTTCGCTTCCGAAATCAAAGCCATTCTGGTGATGGAAAATATCCCGCGCGAAATCGACATGGAAGCGCTGAATTTTTATTTGACCTACGGCTATATTCCCGCACCGATGACGATATTTAAGCACATTCGCAAAATTCGTGAGGCCTCTGTTTTATCGTATCATGATAAAAATGTTGTTGAAAAAGCGTATTGGAAACTACCTGATCCCGGCAATACAGACAACCAAAGTGAAGATGAATATCTGGCGCAACTTGATTCGATTCTTACCGATGCTGTCTCAAGCCGCATGATCAGTGATGTGCCCCTGGGCGCATTTCTCAGCGGCGGCATCGATTCCAGCGCCGTTGTTTCCACGATGGCCAAATCCGGCGAGTCTTCGATTAGCACATTCACCATTGATTTTGCGGAAAAAACTTTTTCCGAATTAGAGGATGCAAAAAAAGTAGCTGCGCACTGCCGGACGCAGCATCAGGTGCTGGAAGTCAAAACAGACGCGGTCAATGTTTTGCCGAAATTGGCCTGGCATTTCGATGAGCCGTTCGCGGATTCGTCTGCAATTCCCACTTATTATGTCTCGAAAATGGCGCGCGAGCACGTAACTGTGATTTTGTCCGGCGACGGTGGGGATGAACTTTTTGCAGGGTATAAAAGCTATCAAAAACGCGACGAGCACCGCGCTTTACTGCGATTACCTTCAATGATGAGACGTGTCGTATTTGGCGGGATTTCCGGCTTGCTTCCCATGCAGGCGCCGATGCGAAATCTCCTGAAATACGCAGCTTTCGCCTCTCCTGAGGATGGCCCCGATGCTTTCGGTTTGTATCCTTATATTAAAGGTGATGTGTTGACTCGGAACTATCGAAAGACGCTGCGGGAATTTGATGCAGTCGAAACCCGTCGAAATATTAACACAAAATATCAGGCGGCAGAAAAGTTGACGCGGCTGCAAATGATTGATCTGCAACTTTACCTTCCTGGCGATATTTTAGTAAAAGTGGATCGGATGAGTATGGCAAATTCTCTGGAGACGCGTGCTCCTCTACTGGATTACCGCCTCATTGAATTTGCAACGCGTTTGCCGGTACGCATGAAAATGCGTGATGGCGTCAGTAAATATTTGTTGAAAAAATTATTGCAGAAATCTGTCCCCAATGAAATTCTAAAAAAAGGCAAGCAAGGTTTTGCCGTACCGGTGAACAAGTGGTTCCGGACAGATTTGCATGATTATACAAAACAAATTCTTTTGGATCGGCGCAGCAGGGAGCGTGGAATTGTTGACGTAAAAGCTGTGGAAAAAGTGCTGGATCACCATGCAAAAGGAAAACGCGATTATAGTGAATGGATATACCTTTTGCTGATGCTGGAACTGTGGTTCCAAACGTTTATGGATGAATCGACTCGAAGAATTTGAGTATCCGCTCAATAAATGAGGGTAAATTGGTTTTAAAAATATTTCAATTTTATTTCTCAGGAGTGCAATCCCTTTATGGATTGCAAAATTATGCAACGCATAAAGGCGTTGCACTCCAATAATTGCCATTAAATATTGAGCGGCTACAATAATTCTTATGCTTTACTATTCCGAATTATTATCCTGCCATAACTCATCTAAATCTATTTTCTCCCGACCAATATATTAGAGTGATTCTATCCATGATCGCATCCTCCTCCGTCCCAAGCTTCTGTTTGGGATGAAATAAACTTGAGAAGCTCTGCTTCCTCGAAAAGAAACAAAAGTTTATTCTTCCGTTCCAAAACCGCAATCTGGGAATGACTTGAAATATTTCACAATTCTACTTTATCCAGCGGGAAAAAACATTATCCCTCTGTTCACCTGTTTTTAGAAAACGAATATCAAATCTGTCCGCCTGTCCCTGTTTTCCAAATGCAGCTTTGACAATTTTTACATCCCGATCTAATTGTTCCCGGAACACATCTTTGCCGTTCTGGTCCGCAGGGTTTACGAGCAAAAGTTTCCGCGGCGCAATGAGAGCGTAAAGGTCAGGCAAATCATAAGCAGTCAATGCACCGGCTACCGATGTGAGAATATAATGCGGCTGGTAGTATTCATTGATGACAAGCGATTTGTAAGAAAGGAGGGGAGCAAACAAAGCGACCCGGCTGATTCTTTCATCAAAAGCTGCAGCGTGCGCTAACGCCGGACACAGGTCGCCGCGGGCCAATGCGGAAATTTTCGTTGCATCCACATCATTCCTGGTTAAAAAATAATTGACCAGCCGGTCAACATCTCCTGCCAGCATTCCGGTGATGCTGCGGCCGATCAAGATGCTCGCAAACCACATATTGTACGAAGCTTTTCCCATCTTGAAATGATAGGCGTCGCCGTGAAAAAAACCGGGGCCCATTTCCCCAAAACCGGGCAAGTCGGGTGCGAGGACAATATACCCGTGATTGACGAACCACTCCATTTCACCACTGCTATCTGCGGCAGCGCTCTTTCCTTCGGGATTCAGGTATAAAAGTGCAGGATGTTTTTTCCCTTTGTTGGGAACCATGAGCAGAAAAGGAATCGGATAATCACCCTCACCCCGGATAAAATATTTTTCCAGAGCATAACCCGGGCGTTGAAATCGTCCTGTGAACACCGCGTCGGAATTTTTCAACGGTCGGACAAAACCGGCAAGTTTTTCAGCAGCACCCCGAACTTTCTCAAGATGCGCGTCCAGAGATTTGCGTGATGCATCGAGGCTTTGCAATTCATTTTCGGTTTCCTTTTTATTCAGGCTGAAAACAGTCTCTCCCCCCAGGGAAGTGGAAACCTGTCCGGTTTTCGTCACTGTCAATTCTTCGGCCGGGAGAATTGCAACATCCTCATCCGCAGGATTACCTGGAAGATTGAGATGTTTTTGAAAGAATGTATACATGGCTTCCCGGTTTTTGCGTGTTGACGCGTGAACACTGTCGTCTTCCACCATGTTGAAATTGGTTCCCTTGCCAAAAGATTGATAAACTTTTTTCACTTCCTGCGCCGTTTCCCTTGCACCCTGAATACTAAAAAAATCCCGTGTGGTCGTGATCATCAACGCCGGTTTGGGCGCACGCACTTCCAGCAGGTCTGCGTGGTCGATGCCGCTGGCAATGCCGTGGAAAAAATTCTGTTCGGCATCCTGCGGCCCGAAGGATTCCCACAAACGGCGCATACTGGTAATGTAACATTCCGGTGCAGCAGCGAGAATTCTGTCATCAAACGCGGCGATATATGCTGATTGCGTTCCGCCACCGGAACGACCGGTGATGCCGATTCTCTGTGGATCAACTTCTTTTCGCGTTAAAAGATAATCCACGGCACGAATACCGTCCCAGATCATGTAGCGCGCCTGGGAACTGCCGGAGATAAAACATTGCGCCCCGGGATACGAGTGTTCGGAAGTGGGCCCGCCAACCTTTGATTTGCCCGAAACCGGATCGAAATATTGCAGCCTTTCTCCCTGGCTGACAGGATCAAACGCGAAAACAATAAAGCCTTTTTTGACCAGATTCAATATGACTCTTTGATAGACATCGGAACGAAAGCCATCTTGAGTGTGCCCGCTGCAATAAATGACGGCCGGTGTTTTGCCGTGCAATTTATTGGGAAGAAACAGACAGGAGGTGACATAAAATTTTGGCTGAGATTCAAAGATTATTTTTTCAATGGTATAGAATTCTTTTTTCGTTTTTCCTGTTATTTTTGCGTGCAGCGGCGTCTTTTGTGGAAACGGCCCAACGATCTTGTTCAGTGTTTTACGGATTTGCTTTTGCCGCACCAGCCATTGCGCTTTCGTGGTGACCTTGGCCACCTCTGCTTGGCGCTTGTCCAGAAATTCAAACGCCTGGGCGCTCATGAAATGATAAAGTGCATTCTGATTATCGGTATATTTTAGCCATTTGGACAAAATATCCAGATTCTTTTCCTGTGAGAATGAGTTGACAGCGACGACGAAAACAAAAAGTGCA
>JAADGR010000440.1 GCA_013152225.1 Calditrichota bacterium | reverse complement strand
TTCTATAAATCGTTCTTTCAGGCCTGTCCGAATGGAAATGGTTTTTTCTACTTTGGAAAAATTTTGAACCCTGATCTCGCGGACAAGTCGAGAAATTTGCCGATCCGGGCAGTAAAAGCGTTCGCGAACACTAAAGTCTTCCGATTGCCAAATAACTTCCACTGCAGGAACTTGCTCAATTTCAACCCATTTTGCCTGCAAATCTTCAAAAAGCGGGGTGCAAGTCCTCCCTTCCCATAAAATGCGAACCACCGTTGCCTGCAATCCCTTCTCAGAATCGAACGTCAGCGCCCCTCGTTTTGGTGTAAATTTAACAGGATTCATTAAAAGCAGACCAAGCGGCGTTCCTTCCTCGCCCGTACAAACCTGTACGGCTGCTTGAATCAAGCCATTACCCAGGAAAAAATAGTTCACATCTTTTAATGTTGTTTTAACATCGGACGGTCCCTGAGTTGGGTCTTCGCTGTAAAAATGTTCATTCATTTCCATAAATTAAGCTTTCCGGCGTTTCGCCCGCAATCAGCATCGCGAGCACTCTATTGCCAATGTTTTACGAGTAGGGCAATAGTTCAGCCTCTTTATTTCTGGACGCTGATTTTCTCAGATACACGCAGATAAAAAATGAATTTAATAGTTTTTGCTTATTTGCAATTTCTTGAAATCCAGTACCATCTTTTTCTTTTTATAGGTCATTGTTAACATCTGACTCCCCACTTCCGCGTTCAAAAACGGCCCTTCAAATAATGGCGTTTTCGTCAGATCGACAGTCTTGCCGTTTAATTTCCTGGTATTGGGAAACGCAAATTCCATGATATCTTTATCCAGTGTTTTGTATTTGACGGAAACGTTTCCGGGAGTCATGGCCGCCTTTGGAATATGTGTGATCAATTTATTTTTGAAATTATCAAACGATCCGATCTCATCTTTTGAGCGCACTTCAACGACATAACCGTTTTGCAGGTTATAGCTGCGCAGGCGATAATTACGCAGTTTCATTGTGCCGTCATTGACACTTGAACTCGTTTTCGTGTTGTAGGCCTGCTTTTTTAATTCGTATTCTTTGCTCCACTGGCCCGGCTGCAATGGATACCAGCCGACATACGTATCACCCGCTTTGCAAATAATCCATCCGGAATCATCAATGATGCGTTTTTCAAGATTGGCCGGGAAAAACCCATCAATGTGATTGGATGTTGTGCCAAGATCAATATCGTAAAGAGCAATCAAAGTGTTCTTGTGCTGAAATGTTCGCTCGAACGGAGAGCCACCCGTCCATTTGTCAGGATTGTTGTAGGTCGTCTTGGAGGCCGTGATGGCAGCCATCGAGGTTTTCACTTCTTCGGGAAAGAACATTCCGATTTCGTGCAATGACCAGTAGGGATGCATCCCAAAAATGATGGAGTAAGGCTTGCCGTAGGTGTAACGCACGCCCCACGTGTGCTGCTGAATCGGCTGCAGAATCCCGCCCATCAGCGAACCTATACCATAGTCTTTAGTAATATAATCATATTTGTAGACGGGGGGATTCCTTTCCTCACCGTAACGAATAACATTGCGAACTCGTTTTCTTTCCCTGTGAATATAGGATTTACTCCTGTCTGTGGCGATGTCATAAATAATTTCAGGCAATTTATAATCGGTAAGCACCGGAAACAACACCCAACCGTGTTTCAGCGCTTCACCCACACCAAAATATACATAGGCAAAAATGGAGGATGCCGATGTATGAAAGTTCATCAGGTTGCGTTCATAAATTCTGCTGTATCCGCCGATATATTGCTGGTCAAGATGCTCCACAGCAAAATCCGCCATAATGTAATCGGTCAGCATTTCACCCAGCTTTTTCATTTGCGGATCCTGAGCAAATTGCGCCAGCAAAGTTAACGGAACCATGTATTCGAGGATATAATCCGGCGAATCGAATTCACCCTGGCCGATTGTAGTTGTAATTCTCGCCCAATCAAAAAGGTATTCTTTGGCCTCCTTACGATTTTCTTCGGAACTGGTGCCGCGGGCCCATTCTGATCCCGGCAAATCAGGCCATTGCTCGGACATGAGGAAAAGACAAGTGTACCACATGGCCCAGTGGTTCTCCGTATCGCCGCGAGAAGGTGCATACGTTTTCCATGCGTGACGAACGGCTTTTTCTACCTCGGGCGACATTTTACCTTTACCGTGCATATAGCAATTAACCACGGGAAACATCCAAAACATGGCTCCTTTGGGGTGTTGCAGCATTTTGATAAATGTCTTGTCTGCCCATTTAATATCTTTATTCATAGCATATCTGGCAGCAATTGCACTATAACTTTCTCTGGATAGCGTGTCGTAATTCGAGATGAACCACGCTTTTCGTTCATGAAATTTCTTTAAATAGTGCTGATATGTTTTGCTTTGTGCTTGTGCAAAAGGGACAGACAATAAATTTAATAAAAGAAAAAGCTGAAAAAATTTCCTAGTCATTATTGGCTCCTAAAACGATTCAATTTTAATAGCGCTGATTAACCCGTTTTTAACACCGGCAAATGCCCACGTTTGTCCGCCATCATCAGATCGGTAAACGCCTTTTCCCATTGTACCGGCATAAAGACGATTGCTGTTTTGGGGATCAATTGCGATGGCATGGATATCCAGAATAGGAAGGCCTTTGAAATACTGCTTCCATTTTTTCCCGCCGTCTGTGGATTTATAAACACCGGTTTGAAAACCACCGGCATAAATGACATCAGGATTTGAAGGATCAAAGGCAATGGTATAAAACGTAGATGCAAAAATTCCGGTATCCCGTTTTCCCCATGTTTTGCCGCCGTCCCTGGAAAAATAAATGCCATTATCTTCCGTACCCACGGCAAGAACCTTCGCATCTTTGGGATGCTGGACAATAGTCCGAATGTGCCTGATGCGCAAGCCCATTTTTTGCCACGATTCCCCCATATCTGTACTTTTATATGCAACATCCTCGGTCGAGCAATAGAGAACGTGCGGATTTGAATGATCGATGATAAAAGACGACACAAATTGCGCATTAATGGATTGCAAGCCTTTATTATGTTTTGTCCAGGACTTGCCTGCGTCCACCGTTTTATAGAATCCGTAAGGCGAACTGCAATAAATAATATCCGGGTTTATCGGATCATACGCGACATGATTGACCTCTGTAATTTGCCAGCCGCTGGTAACTTTCCAGGTTTTGCCATAATCAAAAGATTGATGCACGCCGGTATGAGTTGCCAACGCCATGTATTTTCCTTTTGAAGGAGCATGGAAAGCCATGCCAGAAATTCGGTTGTTGGGCCGCCCTTTATATCTCCAGGCAGTGTCCGCATCAACGGCTTTGTAAAACAGCGCCGAAAGCGGAATAACCATTCCGGTATGATAAAATCCGGTTGAAAGAGGGGCAACATAGACAATGGATTCTTGCGCAAAAAGAAGAGTTAAAGGGAAACACAAGAAGAATAAAACAAAGCGTAATAGTTTGACAGTCAATCTCATGGACTTTCCTTTCCTGCTAGAGTGATAGATTTTGAGTGCTAATCATAGTAAATTTTTCTCACAATAAAAAGTAAAATATAAACACAATACTTTTCTCCTGGTTGTCAACACGTTTATCAAACCTCTAAAGGCATGGTAATGGTTGAAAAATATTAAAAGTATTCATTTCAGCGATGAATTATGCAGGTTAAGTAAAAAGCGCTGCAGTCCGGCCAGATCATCTGTATTGATAAGATCGACATTTGCTTCAAGTAATACTTTCCAAATTCTTTGCTGATTTTCCGCTACATTGGAATCCGTATCCCAAAAACGAATTCTTTGACCGTTTTGGTGAGCCCGTTTTACAAACTGTTTTAGTTTTTCGTTCTCTTCTTTCGGCATTTTTCCGGCGCCATGCCATTTAAAATAATCACTCCATTTATCGCTGATTATCGGGATTAAATTCACATTCCCCGGCGCATTCAAATCAGAAAGACGTCCGTCGCAGGCAGCATAACGCTTTGTCTCGTTGCGCATCAAATCAAAAGGACGATTCCCTGAAAGGATAACGACGACAGGTCCATTTTTTCTGCTCGTTGGCGTAAAGAGGGTCAGAATATCCTTATACTTTGCAAGAACTTTTTCCAGCACCCGATAAGTTGAATCCGCATCGCTTTTGATGTCAATGAACAAGGTCACTTGTTTGCAATCGGGAAAGACATGGCCACCGTTCTTCTCAATCCTTTTTCTGAGTGGTTCGAGATATAATTTTTGCAGAGTTCGAGCACTTTGAATATCCTTCTCATCATGGGTGACGTAAAGCGTTCCATCTCGTAAATAAATATCAGCCTCTACGCTGCAAAAACCGTAATCCAGGGCATCGAACAAAGGATGCTCGTGAGCATAGTCATTGTGGGCATGCGCTCTGAGAAGAGGAGTAACGATTGCCATCTGAGGAGAAACGGCCTTTTCCCCAACATGATGAAAAGTCGAGCAGGAAAAAACGATCGGCAAGATACATAAAATTAGAATGAATCTATTTTTTCGAAACATGAGAATAGCTCCATATCAAAAACAATATTCTATAGATTTGGGATAAATGCTCATTAGAGGAATAAAAGTATGATCAGGATGGGTAATAAAAACTCATTCATTCGACTTGCCATACCGAATCATGATTGGGCAGTGCGAAGATATTGGGCGGATTGCAGATATAAAAGTGTCCCCATTTCCAGCATGAGCGCTTGTTGTACGGTTTGATAAAACTTTTGCGGAGAATTGGTTACGAACCATCGTATGCCCAGATTCATGAGCCTTTTCAGCGAAAGTGCATCATACTCGAATGGCCGCACTTGCAGTTCCACATGGTACCGGCGCAAAATATTCAGCACAGAAATGAGATATTTATCGGAAAGCAGGTATGTTATTTCAGGTTTTGTGCTTTTTACCTTGAGATGAAATTGTAATTGATCGATGCCCCTGAAATTTGTTGCGCGCAAAACTTTGAATTTGTCTTTAATTTGCTCCGGCGTCCCACTCAGCCAGGTCATGGTTTTCGCCAGGGGAAAGACCTTTTTCAGTTTGACAAGCATTTGCTGATTACCATTTACAAAAATGGTGCGCTTTTCAAAAGCAAATTGGTCGATCATTTTCTTGAGTTTTTTCAAATCAATATTCTTAATATCCAAATAGATCATGCGCTCCGAATTTTTATTCATCGCAACAAATATCTCAGTCAGCGACGGTACTTTTGTACCCGCATATTCAGACGAAAACTTGACTCCGGCATCCCATTTGCGAATTTCTTTGAAACTCAAAGTACCGGCATTCAGGTTTTTTATTTCGTCGGGAGCATTTGTTGTCCGCGCAAGAGATGTATCATGCAGGCAGAAAAAAACGCCATCCTTTGATGTGCGAACATCGACCTCCGGCACAGCACCGGGGAA
>JAADGR010000071.1 GCA_013152225.1 Calditrichota bacterium | reverse complement strand
TGGCCGATGCTGCCGAACGTCTGAAAGATGGTGATGCTTCTGCTGCCGAGGCCGTAATTGAAAATGCCCGGAATTATTCGGCTTTGCTTTCACAGCATATTCAAAAAGAGAATAACATTCTCTATCCCATGGCCAATCAGATATTATCCGAAGAGGATCAACAAAATCTGCAGCGGGAATTTGAACGTGTGGAGAATGATGTGGTCGGTAAAGGCGTTCATGAAAAATATCATCGTTTGGTTGAAGAACTGGAAAAACAAATGGGGCTTTAACAGTTGAGGCTATAGTATTTATCTAACAGTGTTCGTGCCGGCATATACGGACTTGTTACGGTAAACTTGAGCGGGGCCGAGGCGATCTTCACGGCTCGCGAACAATCCGCAAACAGGTCGAGTCCGCCTTCTCCAAGCTCCGATTCAACGACGCCGGCGGGTTTTTCACGAAACGACATTGTGCTCTTTTGTGAAAATTCCAGCCAATCCGATCGCCCCACTTTGGTGCGCACGCCGTCCATGGCGCCGACAAAATAGTCGATCATGCCGTTTGTATCCGGGTGATTAATATCGAAGCGGTACAGCTCACCATCCGTCGGCAGGTCAATACCTGCCCGGCGTTGGATGTCGATGATAACTCGTGTTGCATCAATTAAAGCATCTTCGCTCGGCAATGCCGTTAACCAGGAGGGCACAGGATACGAACCTACGGTGGTCGTTAGAATTTCAGGGGAGTTGGGAATCGTTTGTTTCATTATTTTTCTACCTCATATTACATCGAATCTTCCGCTTCACTTTCAATAGCTGCGTCCAACGCCTCGTGCACCGAAGGCTCGGCAACTTGGAGTATGCGGTCGCCGGTCAGGGCAATAGCCCATGCGCCGATTGGTGCGGTTAACAAAATACTGAGAACCGCAACGGCTAAAATAATCTCGCCGGGCTGGGTGTTCATGCCGGCCAGCTTCATCGCCGCCAGCGGTGCAGCGCCAATGGCGGCTTGCACGGTTGCTTTGGGAATGTAGGAAATGACGATAAACAGGCGCTCCTTTATGTTAAACTCGCTTTTCAGCAGACAGACCCACGTGCCGATGCTTCTAAACACCAGGGCCAGTGCAATGAGGGCGGCGCCGCTGAGGCCGGTTTTGAGCGCCACACCTATGTTAACCTGGGCGCCGACCATGGTGAACAGGATGATTTCTGCCAGCACCCAGATTTTCCCAAGCTTGGCCGAAAGCTCATGCGCAAAATGCTCCCGCTTGTCCAAAATAATAAAGCCGATAGCCATGACCGCCAGCAGGGCGGAAAATGGCAGCCAGGACTTTGTCAATTCTTCCACGCGAATGAGCAAAACCGCCACGCCCAGGAGAATAAGCACCCGTTTGGTTGCCCTGGGATTAAAATGTTGAAAAAGCTTGTAAAGCACCCAACCCGCGGCCAGGCCGATGGCGATGCCCGTTATGATGGAGAGTGGAATGCCCGCCAATTTCCAGATAATACTCACGTGGCTGCCGGTGTACATGCCAATGAGCACGCTATACACGACAATGACAAACACGTCGTCGATGCTCGATGCTGCCAGGATCAGCGTGGGGATGCCCTTTTCTGCGCCCATACGTTTTTCAATAAAGCGAATCATCAGCGGCACCACCACGGCCGGCGAAACGGCGGCCAGCACCGAACCGAGAATAGCAGATTCCATGAAAGACAGACCAAGGAAATATGGCCCCATAAATGCAATTGCCGCCCCCTCGAACGTTGCAGGAATAAACGATAACAACAAGGCGCGCATACCCACACGCGACATCGTTTTCTTGCTTAGTTCCAGCCCGGCGCGAAGCAGGATGACGATCATAGCGATCATTCTCAGATCGGACGAGATTGCCAGCAAATTATTATCAATCCAGCCCAGCGCATAGGAGCCAAAAACGATGCCGACGAGAAGCATGCCCACCAGACCGGGGATGTGAATCCGCCGAAGCGCCCAATCCATCAGAATGCTGACCAATACTAATTCAGCCATACTAACAGCCATTATTCATTCCTTTCTGTTTTCATCTGTACAAAAAAAGACCTCTGCTTTGTAAAAAACAGAGGTCATTATCCTTTTCAAAGGCATTCAAGGTGAACCTCATCACCTGAAAAAACAATATAAAAATTTAGAAGCAAAGATGCAAGGAGTACGGCTGTTCGCCTATATCTCACTTACCGACGGATAAAAGGCTCTATACTTCTGGAGACTGTCGAAAAAACCGGATGCCTCGTTTTTTGAGGCTCCGGATGTTTGGCGAAATACGCGTCTAGTTGTTTTTAGATTTAATCTCCCATCCTTAACTCCATCTTTCAAGAAACTTGAAAACGGGACACAGAATCGAAAGGACACAGAAAAAATCAAGTCCTGAAATGTCATTGCGAGCGAAGCGAAGCAATCTGGATGTCGGACAAAGTGCTGGATTGTAGGGATCGCTTCCCCGATAATTCGGGGTAGACTCCCGCTCCTCGCGATGACATGCTTTTCGTCGTTCCCGAATAAAGTTTTTCATATAAAATCAGGTTCGCTGCTTTTGCGAGCCTTTGGCACTTTCTATTCTCTTATCATTGAATAACCAGTCGCAATTTTTCGTTGGCCGGGAATTTCAATCGCACCGTTCCGTTCGTTTTGTCATATTTAAAGGAGGCCTTGCGGTCGTTCAGCACAACCTTTGTCGGCTTGGCGTCGACTCTAACGATGACTTGACCGCCGAGGGCAAGAGGATCGGACTGCATCACGAGCTGATCTGTCGCGCGGCTTAGTTGAATGAGCTTTTCGTGATCGTTGTCGAAACTATCGACAAAATCAAAGGATGTATTTTCACCAACCTGGCCGGGAAAGGCGTGAATGATGATTTTCTTATCAAGCTTTTGCCAGTTCTTCGAATTGCCCGCCAGCACCGAGCCGGTCACATAGATGCTGTTCGCCCTGACGAAAACGGGGATTCTGTCCAGCGGCATGTCGACCTGAATGGTGCGTCCGCCCGGGACAGGCTTGAGATTGTAATAATCAAACCACGTTCCTTTTGGCAGGTAGACCTGGCGACGGTTGGCGGGCGCCACGAAGGGAGCGACAAGAAACGCATGCCCGAACATGTATTCGTCGACGATGTCCCGCGTCGCGTCATCCCCGGGAAAGGCGTAAAAAAGCGGCTGCATGGCGACGCCGTTTTTCGAGGCGGTATTTACATTCGAGTAAATGTACGGCAGCAAATCCATTCTCGTTTGGCAGGACTCGCGAAAAATTTGCTGCAATTCTTCATCATAAACCCAGGGCGGGCGGTCTTTGCCGTTTCCACCGGCATTGTCGATTTTGATCTCGAACAGCCCGCTCCAGGCGCCGAATTCCAGCCATCGGGCGTATAAGGCTTTGGGGATATGGCCCTGATTGGCGCTGTTCAGATAGCCGCCGACGTCGCTGCCCCATACCGGAAATCCCATGTAACCACTGCGCAAAGCATTAATGACCTGGCAGCGCAGGCCGTCCCAGGTGGAACGAGAGTCGCCGCCCCACAAGGCGCTGAGATAGGGTTGACTGCGATGCATGGCCGCCCGGGCGAAGGTGAACTGATCTTTGCCAAAAGCATTTTGCAGAAATTGATCGATAACTTTTGTGTAAAGATAAACGTATTTGTTGCGACTGGAAAACTCACGCGTGCCGTCTTTCCAGATGGCCGTCGAGGGAAAGTTTTCGTCCGCGCGGTCCAGTTTGTGGCCGCGTACATTGAAAGCGTATTGATTGTCCCGCAACCGTTTTTCAAACTCGGCAACTGCCGCCGGATTTGTCAAATCCATGTAGCCTTTGTAATTAGGCAGCAGGCCGGGAAAGTCGCGATCGGCAAACGTCATCGGGGCGACCCAGGTGAGTAATTGCAAGCCGTATTTTTCGTTGATCGTTTTGATCCATTTCTCGGGATGGGCGAATTTGGAGTTGAAATCCATTTTTGACCATTCATGCGCGCCATTGCTATAGGGCCGGTCCACCATCCAGCAGGTCAGGGGAATTTTCATGTCCGTCATCTTTTTCATGTCCTGCAAAATCTCATCCTTGCCGCCCTTGTTTTCGTCGCGCCACACGACCGGCCCGCAGGCCCACAGCGGCACATATTTCGGTTTGCCGATCACCGAATAATAGCCTTCATGGATTTTTTCTCCCTCAGGGCCGTAGAACAAATACCAATCCAGCGTTCCCGTCTCGTGATAAATTTCGGTGACGCCATTGACCGCCAGCTTGTACTGCCCCCGGCGGAAAGTATCGAAAAACGAACCATAGCCGCGGCTGCTGATAAAAAATGCCGATGTGGCCGAGGCATAGTTTTCATAATAACGGTTGCCCTGACTCTCGACATCAAAGGGAACGACGGCGCCGCGTAAATCTGTTTTTTTCTTATTGTCGGGATAGAGTTTTTCCAGCAAACCGAAATAATGCTCGTTTTGATCGCGCATTTGAATGGTCACCTGATTGGCCCACTTTGGGTTGCTGTAAAAACGAAGGCCGTTTTTCACCTTTGTTATTTTTATACTGGCAATTCCTTTTTTATCCGTCGTATTATGATAAACCTCCGGCGGATAAACGGCCTCGATCACCAAAGCATCGGCATTGTTTTCCGTCGCCGTCATGGAAATCGGCCGGATAAAATTGAACTTGATCGCATCGATCTCGGTGATCGGAACGCCGTCAGCGGCGACATACACGATGTTGTTTTTGAGCGTCACCTGAAAGTTGTCGGTCGTCCATGTTTGTGCAAAAGCAGCAACGGCGAAAAGTAAAAGAAAGCTAAATATAATGTAGAACCGTTTCATTGAAAGCTCCTCCAATCTTTAATTTTTCTAAAAGGATGATTTGCCAACGCCGGTGAGAATGTGCCAGGGGGCAGCGTAAATCTTGTCGCCCAGTTGCACAATATCATTGCCGCTATAAATGAGCAGGCCGGCAACCGGTTTGATTGAGTAGTGCATGTTGGGCTGACTTGCATCGAGGCCTAGTGGAATTTCGGTTTGATTCAATATTAAGTGGCAGCTCAGCAATTGCAGATGGTATTTAACTTTATGACTTGAATAAATATCATTCAAGAGGTGAATAATATACAAACATTATTTGAAAATTCAAGACAATCCTCATTAATTAAATGATGTAACGAAATTGGAAGGCAGGGATTTTTGAAAAATCGACTTTGACCAAAGACTCTTGATGAATGATATAAAAGTTAAATTGTCTTTATTTGGTGGGCAATTTGAGTACAAGTCCATAGAATCGAAATCATTCTTGATGCATGAAAAAAACTCCCCGGCCCGATTTTGAGGCAACCGGGCCGGGAAAGGATGTTTTACCGATTCTTGAACGCCTTGATACCGGCGAACTGCGCCTGATCGCCCAACTCGTCTTCAATCCATATAA